>JBIICC010000067.1:0-4792 GCA_044239085.1 Candidatus Planktophila sp. | reverse complement strand
GGTCAGATGTATTTTTATCTTCAGGCTTTGATTTTTCAGCAGCCACTGTCTTCTCCTTTTATCTCGAACGTTGGCGAGCGCCACCGTTGGTATTCGGCCCAGAAGGTACGGATTTCTCGGCTACGGCCCGTGGCGTTATAGAGACGCTGTGGGCGGATGCTGAGCTCCGCTCTGGATGTGCAGGGATTAATGTATCCGAACATCTGTTCGAAAGGTAGCAGGCGCCACCGACAAGTAGGGTGTGTCGCGTGTTGATCCTGCTGCCGCCCTCCGAGAAGAAGCTCGAGACCAGCAAGCCGACCCCAGCCCACTCGGTCTACACGGGCGTTCTCTATCAAGCCCTCGATTGGGCGAGCTTGTCCGCTGCAGCGAAGAAGCGTGGCGAGAGCGCCCTCATGATTATCTCTGCCAAATACGGAGCCGTGCGCCCGAGCGATCGCATTGAGAGCTATAAAGAGAAGATTGATAACAAGATGATGAAGGGCGTTGTTGCAGCGAAGTTGGATCCTATTAAGGTTCCCCTGATTGTTGATTGCCGTTCATCTACCTACAAGACAGTCTGGCCTGCGCCTGTAGATATCACTGTCGAGGTTCGAGTCTCGACTGTGGTCGATGGAGTTCGAACAGTGGTAACCCATATGTCGAAGAAGACTCGCGGAGAAATTACACGCTGGTTACTGCAATCGAGGTCGATGCCTAAGACCCCAGAGGATCTCTACGCAATTGTTTCTGAGAAATATCCCTGCGCTCTAACTCCATCAGATGGCGTTGAGCCCTGGGTGCTCGAAGTTATCGCCGTTTAACTACCGAGCTGAAAAGGCTGTCTTCTTAATCAAATCAACGGTGAGTTTTGGGTAATTCCACATAATCACGTGGGCACAATTATCGACAACAATCCAGCGCGAGTGCTTTGGCGCTACTTCTCGCACTTGGGCTTTAGGTTCTGGAAGCGTCAGGTCGTAATCTCCGAAGACAATTGATACTGGGATCTTCTCTGAAACATGGGATTCAAATTTCTTAAATCGAAGAGCGCGCCATGTTGGGTGGTAGCCAATTGATCGGGCCATTGCAATAACCGAATCTTTACATGATTCAAATGAGAGTTCGCGCCATAGGTGAGTAATCTTCTTATAGCCAAGGGCTTTCAGTGGTGGCAAGTTGTAGGCAAGGCGAAGAAAGTACTGTGAAATCTTTGCAAGGATCCTCGCCAATAAACTCGGTGGTAATTTCTGTGTTGGGCCTTCGTGCCACAGGCCAGCTGGAGCAAGTGCTGTCACACTCTTTACGCGATCTGGAAACTGCGCCGCCATCTCAAGGGCAATCCATCCACCAAGAGAATTTCCAGCTACGTGAAAGTTATCGACTCCGTGGTCACTGACAATTGTCTTTACGATAGATCGCGCAAGTGCTTGTGGGTCAAGCTCTTCATCGCCAAGAGGTGCAGAGCCATGTCCTGGAAGATCTATCGGATAGATAGTAAAACTATCTTCTAGCCCTGGGTGCAAGGTCTTCCAAATAGTTCCAGCCGATCCAAGTCCGTGGACTAAGACCAGTGCTGGCAATTCAGGGCGCTTACTAAAGACATCTGTAGTAACTGGCATCGATTACTTGTACTTCTCTGTCTCGGCGGGACATTGTTTACATACTGCCTTCCAAATTTCATCTGCTTCGCGGCCCGCAGCAAGTGCCTGGTTTACCGTGAGCGAACCAAGCTCGCTTATTGCGATATCGGCAGAAAATGATGGCGCCCAGGATTCGCCGAATGAGAGCGTGAGTCTCTCGCGTAACTCAGATATTCGCATGGGGTTCTAAATTTCTTAAAAAAGTGTGCGCTCTACAAGAAGTTCAGCTTGTTCACGTGATTGCTTCGCCGAAATCGGTTGCATCACTTGTCCCAGTAACCACCGCATCGCAAGACCTGTTCCGGCTTCCGATTTAGTTGCCTTGTAGATGCACTGTGCGAGAGTGAGATAGAGAGGGCTCTCGGCATGGGACATGATTGCAACCAAGATATCTTGATCAAATTTACGCATTGCAGCGAGTGCGGTATCTGCAGAAATCTCTTGCGAGAGTTTTTCAAGGGCATCTGCTGGTGTTCCAGCGCGATCTGCTATTTCAACTAATCGCTCTACTTCGGCGCCAATGAGGGCCATAAGTACTGCTGATTTATCGCGATAGTGGTTATAAAGAGTTGCACGGGAAACTTCTGAGGCATCAGAAATTTCAATCATTGAAATATTGGATGCTCCACGCATGGCAATTAATTTCTTTGTACCTTCGAGAATCGCACTCTCGGTGCGACGATGAATTCCGCCTTGAAGCAGATACTTAGGCTGCGTCGACAACGGTGAGCTTTGCACTTTCACGAGATGCGAGTTCGTGTGTAACCCCGGTCATCACTGATGAGAGCGTGAGGCCGAGAGCCTCGCAAATTGCATTGAGAAGTTCAGAGGATGCCTCTTTTTGGCCGCGCTCAACTTCAGAGAGATATCCGAGTGAGACACGTGCCTCGCGGGCAACGTCGCGCAAAGTGCGTGATTGAGATGTGCGGGCGCTGCGAAGTGCGTGACCAACTGCTTCACGTAACAAAACCATCGCTGCCCCCCTAGATCTAACTTAACTCTTCTAAGCGCTAAGGATACGCGCAAATGTACCAATTGCGCTGGATATAGCGCCTTGTCGCACCCCATCACGCCCACTATCGAGCGTTAGATGCAGGGTCTGGTTGATGGGGCCACATATTGCAATCCAGACTGTTCCTTCGCGGATGCCCTTGTAATCACCTGGGCCTGCAATCCCCGTTGTCGCAATCGCCCATGTGGTGCCAAACTTTTTCATCGCACCATGCGCCATCTCGCGAGCTACTTCTTCACTGACAACTGAATATTGATCAATCGTCTCTTGCAATACACCGAGTTCTGCAACCTTTACATCAGAGGTGTACGAGATAACTCCTCCAAGAAATACTTCAGAAGATCCAGGTACTTGAGTAAGTGCAAAACCAACGCCACCACCAGTCAGAGATTCCGCGACAGAGACTGTTGCTCCTTGAGATTTCAGAATCTCGACTATCTGGTGGGCTGGTGAAATTGTAGGCATGATCTTAAATCTACTCTTTCGAAGAGCTTCTCTGCCAGGTGCGGATATAGTCGTATGCGGTAGTGACGGTCAAAATAATTGCGATTGATATAAAGCCGACCCGGAACCACTCGAGCCAGCTTGGAAATGGCAGCATGAAGAAGCCCACGCCAAAGTTCTGCATCAAAGTCTTGAGCTTTCCGCCCTTGCTGGCAGGAATAACTCCACCCTTAATCACCATAAGACGGAAGAGCGTTATTCCAATTTCACGTGTCAAAATCAAAATGGTGATCCACCAAGGGAATCTATTTTGAATCGAGAGAGAAATCATCGCTGAACCAATGAGTGCTTTATCTGCGACAGGATCTAAAAATGTTCCAAGCGCGGTTATCCGATTTGATTGACGAGCCCAGCGCCCATCGAGAATATCGGTGAGTCCGAGAATAAAAAATATTGTCCAAGCAAGTATTTGATACTTCGGATTATCGCCACCGTCGAGGAATAGAACATAAACTCCAAATGGGATCAGTGCTATACGCGCCACCGTTAAAGTGTTGGGAGTTATGAATCCAGGAACTCTCATAGCGGTTGTGCAACCAAATCTGCACCCATGGAATCAATAATTACTGCATCTACATACTGGCCCACCGCGAAAGATGTGCCGATAAATGTTGTGCTTCCATCTACTTCAGGGCCTTGGTGTGCAGCTCTTCCCTCTTGAAGATCAGCATCTTCAATCAAAACTCTTACCGTCTCGCCAATACGCGCTTGTGCTCGCAATGAAACCATCTCATCGGCTAGTGAGGATAAAGCCTCAACGCGAGTGCGGATTACATCTTCATCGACCTTATCCGACAAGTCCAGTGCCTCGGTGTTATCTTCATCTGAATATCCAAAGATGCCGACTGCATCTAACTTTGCCGCAGAGATAAAGTTCGCTAAATCATCGTAATCTTCTTGAGTCTCACCCGGAAAGCCCACAATAAAGTTAGAGCGAATTCCAGCCTCTGGAGACAGCGCGCGGATTTGGCTGATCAGATGTAAGAACTTTTCTGCATCTCCAAAGCGACGCATACGGCGTAAAACTGTGGGGCTCGTATGTTGGAATGAGAGATCAAAGTACGGAGCAACCTTCTCAGTCTCAATCATCGCCTGCAGTAATGATGGGCGCATCTCTGCTGGCTGAAGGTAAGACAAGCGAACTCGCTCGACTCCTGGTATCTCGGCAAATTCATGGAGAATCTTCTCCATCAACTTAAGGTCACCTAAATCTTTGCCATAGCTCGTAGTATTTTCGCTGACGAGAAATAGTTCGCTGACGCCATTGTCTGCAAGCCACTTCGCTTCCTGCAAAATCTCTGTGGGGCGACGTGAAATAAATGAGCCTCGGAAGTAAGGAATTGCGCAGAATGAGCAACGTCGATCGCAGCCTGAAGCAATTTTTAATGGCGCCCACGGCGCGTTTCCTAAGCGCTTGCGGAAGAGTGAACCGCCTGCCCCAAGTGATGATGCATAGCTCTCACCACGCGCTGCTGGTCGATCAGATGGTGCAATAGGCAGGAGCGCTCTGCGATCGCGTGGCACATGTGGCGTGTGCGCTTTTCCACTGATGATTGATTGCAGACGTTCAGAGATATCTTGGTAATCATCGAAACCTAAAATCGCATCTGCTTCAGGAAGGGCTTCTGCAAGCTCTTTTCCGTAGCGTTCTGCC
>JBIICC010000066.1:0-4868 GCA_044239085.1 Candidatus Planktophila sp. | reverse complement strand
GGCTTAGAGCCATGGCTATTGAATTCTTTGTTGCGTGCCGGCACTATGGGTCAGGAACTCGTCGCATTCAATAGCCATGGCTCTAAGCCGATGGTGACGGGCTATTCAGATGAGGCAGCAGAGATTAAAGGAGTCATGGGCGAAATAACCCAGTTGATGAGCATTGGTACTGCCCCACAAGAGATCGCCATCCTCGCTCGTACAAATGCCCAACTTAAGGGTGCAGAGAAGGCGATGTTGGCGGCCAGCATTCCTTATCAAGTTCGAAACACTGAACGATTCTTTGAGCGCCGCGAGATTCGTGATTTCCTCAAGCAAGTTCGCCAAGCATCTGTCATTCCCGCTGAAGGATCAGGTTGGATTGATGAGCTTCGTTCACTAGCCCAGCCATATCTCACCGGTGAAGCTATCGATGGCATTGCAGCACTGCTGCACTTAGCTCGCGAATTAGAGAGTGATGAGAATTTCTCACCAAAGACTCTGCGCGGTTACTTACGTGAAGTTGAAGATCGAGTGCAGCAGAACAATCCACCGACAATGCCAGTTGTAACTCTTGCAACTCTGCATGCAGCAAAGGGTCTTGAGTGGGAACGGGTATTTCTGATCGGCGCATCCGATGGCCAGTTACCGCTTGCAAATAGCTCAGGTGATGTCGCCCTCGATGAAGAGCGAAGGCTCTTCTATGTAGGAATTACGCGAGCAAAGGCGGATCTCCATATCTCCTATCGAGGGGCTCCGAGCCAATTCCTGCGTGAATCTGGGTTACTCGCCAGTTCCTAGCGCGGGGAATCAGTACGCTCAATTAATTAGCTTGCGCCAATCAATATCCATCGCGTACCCTTAAGCCAGTAATAGCACTACCTATCAGAAAGAAGGAGTTGAGATGAATCTCGTATTCACATCAACAAATGGGGCAAGCGCACGCGCTGCTCTTCCTTCTGCTGCCCACACAACCTCAACAGCCGCAACAGCTAAGCGCTCACATAAGCGCGCAGCTTGGCCCACAGCTACAAAGTCAGCGTTTTACGCCAACTTTTATGCAGTGGACGAGGCCACGGGGGCACTAATCGGCTAATACCGAATACGACCCACAAGGGCCTCAAATCCACTCGATGGATTTGTAGGTCCTTTTTTATTACCCAGGCGAAACCAAAGAAGAAAAATCACAGAAAGACCAAAGCTAGATAGACAAGAGAGAGATAAGAGGGGGTGAGGACTATGACAGTTCTCTTCAGCGAACTACAGGTACCAGGTTGGGCAGATAACGGCTCGAAGATTGGCTTGAAGGATGTGACATTCACATATGACAACGCCAAGGCCTTCACCCTGCCATGCCATCTGGCAGATCCTGAGCTCTTCTACTCTGAGACAGATCAGGGGATTGCAGAAGCGAAAGCGCTCTGCGGCCAATGCCCTGTGCGCAATAAATGTCTCGATGGGGCGCTCTCTCGTCAAGAGCCATGTGGAGTCTGGGGCGGCCAGCTCATTGAAGATGGCGTCATCATCGAACGTAAGCGTCGCGCTGGCAGACCACCACGTCAGGTGATCGCTGCCGCTCGCATGATCGAGTAGCTCTAGTTTTCGGTGAGTTGCTGAAAGGCGCATCCACATAACGGATGCCTTGGAATAACGATACTTCGAGGGCGAGACAGGGATTGGTAATCAACGGTAATTACCGTTCCTACCAATTCCTGACTCTGGTTATCCTGAATGTGGCTATCGAAGTAATTTGCAATAAGAGAAGAACCCATCGCTGCTATGAAATGTGCAGCGATATGTGGATATTCAACTTCACCGGAAGCTCCAAAGTCGAGGTGTTGCTGGGCTCGATTCTGATCTCTGGCCACTAGTAAGAGGCATCTCATACATGGCGATTTACCTGGAATAACAAGTGGTCCAATCTCAGCGATATCACCTTGTGGATTTGGAATCAGTAGAAAATTCTGACTTGTACTCATCCAGTGCGATAACTTTTCAGGATCGCTATCACCACAGTGGACTCTTAAATCTGGAGTAGAAAGTTCATCGAGATAGTTGTGGTCGCGATCAAGTGGAAAGAGAGATAACTCTCTGCGTAGTGATTCGCAGTGGTTTCGAAAAGATTTTCCAATCTCTGATGAACCGATTCCAATAACTCCAATATCTCCATCACCAATCTGAGGCCTTCGATTTCGCGACTCTGATGCAAATCTGACTTGAGAGAAACCGCTCAGGAGTAAGAGGGAATAAAGAATCGTTGCGACCCGATTCTGTCCTGAGATTTCAATCAGGTGATTTTGCCGGGCTGCAAGTGAATTGATTCCGCCATCTTGTACACCACTAATCCATCTGCTCTGAGTCAACTCAGGAAGTGCGCGACCCTGTAGCTGCAGAAGAGCTGCATCAACAAATCCCTTCTTGCTCTTTTCAACTCGCTCTTCAACTTTGGAGATAAAGCGTTGCGAAACCTTGAGTGAACTCTCTTGACTATCGATAAGCGCTGCAGCTTCGAGTTCGCTAAAGATTTTTTCAAGGGTTTCATGATCAACACCTGGCTCTTGAAAGATCTCACTATCGCTTCGACCCTTTGCAATCTCGAGGGCGAGCGCTTTCTCGGCCAGAGTGCTGATCCGAATGAAATGTTTTGGTGTTCCGAGTAGGTATTGGTCTGGAGTATTTGTCTCAAAGAGTTTGACGCCGATTTTTATTCTTCTCATAGCGGGCAAGGATGCTCAGTGTGCAATCCCTCGCAGCTCCCAGCAGGGCGCAACCTGTGCGTATCGCGCCAGTTGTCGAACGCAGGGGCACCCTTCTCGCACGCCCAGTGCATATATGTCAGAAAAGAAATAACCCCCGCTCATGTGAGCGAGGGCTATAACTACGTTTAGTGACTGAAACTTATTCTGGCTTCTTGCCGAGAATGCGGTTTACCTTGGTGCCACACACTGGGCAGATGCCCTGTGCCATGCGACGACCAGAGTCTGAGATCTTTACAGTACCCTCGAAATCACGCTTCTCTTTGCACTTCACGCAGTAAGCGTCACCCTTGTATGTCTCTACCTCTGTCATTTTTGCCTCCGTTCGACCCATGAGCTTGGCGCCATGCGTACTGGTCGAAACCATACTCTCACTCACGCTCAAAATACCGTTTCCACACGGCCGGTTATTTGAGTTTCTTCAGCTCCACAGGCGCCAGGAGAGCCCTCTCCGCCGCCTCATATCCATCGAGATAGGCGCTGGCGAGCTCTGAATCCTCAAATCTATTGAGAACCTCAGTGAACTCCTCGCCGTGGTCGAAATATTGAAGATGGATCGCTTCATGGAAGAGGACGTAATCCAGGGCATATTCCGGGGCCAATTTGAGGCGATCTGAGATGCGGATACTGCGATCGACGCTGGTGCAGGAGCCCCAACGCTCTCTCATGGGGCGCCAATGGACCGAAACTGGGCGGGAGGTGATTTCAGGAGCGAGTTCTGAGAGCAATCGATCAATCCGAGCAGCTAATTCAGCCTCACCAGGGGTTTGTGACTCCTCTTGGCTGCGAATCTTGGCGATCATCTCGGGAACAATCGCTCGCTCATCGGCCTTAGAGAGCCTTGCCGGAATAGAGATGACTATTCGACCGCCCTGGCGATATGCCGAAATACTTTTCTTGCGACGGTTGGAGCGGATAACAACAATCTCACCTTCATCGACCCCAGGGAGTGTGAGATTTTCACCCTCACCATCAGCGGGTAAAAAGTCTCGAGTTGTCATTGAGGAAATGTATTGGAAAGCAGCGAAAAATAGCGGCGAATGCTGATTTCTTGACAAGAAATTTTTGTTGTGTCTTAGTCATTTACATTTGATTCTGCCTTAAATCTCTCGTACTTTGCGCTTACGAAGTCCTCGGATAACCGTTTGATATCTGCAAGGGGAAGGCAGATATTAAAATGTGCGCCCGGGGACTTCGCTTTTCTCTAGCAGTCTTTCGATGGAAGCTAGAGGAGCCCACTGAGATCATCAGGAATCTCAGCCGACTTTAAGAACTTCTCAGGATCAAGTAGCTCCTCGGCGCTTGGCAGGATTCCACTCCAAATTTGATCACGCGCAGAGATATCTTTTAACTCACGAGCTTTCTGCCAGAAGGCGCTCGCTTCACGAGCAAGTCGTGGTGAAACTTGAAGTCCAAGAAGTGATTTGAAGAGTTGTTGTGATGGAGCATTTGTTGCGCGTTGTCGTCTAAAAATTTCTCGAAGTGATGTCAGTGCTGGAAGTCTCTCACCCGCTGCAAGTGCTGCCACTTCATCGGCCCAACCATCGACAAGTGCGAGTGCAGTCTCTAACTTTGAGAGCGCAGCTCTCTGTGCAGGTGTTTCTTCGGGAGTAAAGACACCGTTGTTTAGCGCGATTGAGAAAGTATTCTCACCAGATTCTGGGTTCTGTTGCGCAGGATCAAAGTTCGACATTAACTCTTCTGCTTGGCGTTGAATTGCATCCATATCGATATGAATTCCGCGACCATAATCAACGATTGCACTTCGAATATATGAAACTATCCAAGGATTGTGGGCAAATAATCGCGCTATCGCTGCTTCGCGTAGTGCATGGAAGATATAGATCTCTGTCTTTGGAATCTCTAAATCTTTGCTCCACAACTCAATGTTTTCAGGGATTAATACTGGTTGTGCTGGTTCTAGTAGTGGAAGGCCGACATCATGTGCACCCGTTGCAGATGCAGAGATAGCGCCGATTGCCTGCCCTAACTGTGTTGCAATCATCGATCCAATAAAAGTTCTTAAGAGGCCAGTAATCGCTCCCATTGAGCCATTGAGCTCATCAGATTCGCCGGCTGCTTGATCGAGGAGCCCTGAAATCGCAGAAGAGAGCCCTGTGGCGAGCGGCTCCA
>JBIICC010000065.1:0-4876 GCA_044239085.1 Candidatus Planktophila sp. | reverse complement strand
ATAACGTGGAAGAAGAGAGTTAAGAACTTCTGCCGCATTTGGTTCGAATTCATACATTGGAAGCAGCGCTGATGACACTGGCGCTGAAGATTCAACAACTTCCAAAGGAATCATGCGCTTTGCGGTTGCTTCCTGAGTCAACATCGATCTAAATTGTGTGAAGATGATATGAATTTCATCGACTCCAAGATTTGAATCAGTTGAATCTGCAAGGAATGCGCCAAGTAGCGCATCTGCAACTTCCTTTGCATTCTCATAGGTTGGGTTATCTGAGAAACCTGTCCAAGTACCTGCCATCTCGCGATTACGGAACTTGTAGTAGTTCACAGCCTTACGTCCCACGAGGAAGTTAGAGACCTGAAGGCCACGTTCACGAAGAAGTGCCGCCAGTTTCTCGCCTTCCTTAATAGCATTTGTTGAATACGCTCCAGCCATTCCGCGGTCTGCAGAGATAATCAAAATCGCTGCGCGGCGTGGATTTTCATTGGCTGTAGTCAACGGATGGTTTACTGAAGAATATGAAGCCACTGCAGATACCGCACGTGTTAACTCGTTTGCATAAGGAGTCGACGCTGATACACGTTGCTGCGCCTTGACGATACGAGAAGCAGAGATTAACTCCATTGCTTTCGTTATCTTTTTAGTCGCTTTAACGGAACGCATCCGTCGGCGATATATGCGAAGTTGAGCACCCATGAGTTACTTCTTCACCGCCGGAGGAACGTGCTTTGTGATTACTTCTGCAGCTTCGCCCTCAAGCGCCTTTGCCGCAGCTTCGTTCAAAGCTGGTGCCACTGATGACTTAAATTGCTTCTTGAAATCAGCAACTGCAGAAACCATCTTTGCCACAGTGTCATCTTCGAGCTGCTTAGTCTCAGAGATCACGTTGAAGATATCTTTACGTTCGCGGCCAATGAAGTCCAATAGTTCGCCTTCAAAGCGACGGATATCAGCAACAGCAACATCATCTAGCGCACCGGAAGTTCCGGCCCAGATTGAAACAATCTGACGCTCGAGTGAATATGGTGAGTACTGACCCTGCTTAAGGAGTTCCACCATACGTGCACCGCGCTCAAGCTGCGCCTTTGATGCCGCATCAAGATCTGAACCGAAAGCAGCGAATGCTTCGAGTTCACGGAACTGAGCGAGGTCAAGACGCAAACGACCAGCAATCTTCTTCATCGCCTTAGTCTGCGCAGAACCACCCACGCGAGAAACAGAGATACCTACGTTAATCGCTGGACGAACACCTGCGTTAAAGAGATCTGTTTCAAGGAAGCACTGTCCGTCAGTAATAGAAATTACGTTTGTCGGAATAAAGGCAGAAACGTCATTTCCCTTAGTTTCGATGATTGGAAGGCCAGTCATGGAACCGCCACCGAGTTCATCGGAGAGCTTTGCACAACGCTCTAGCAAACGTGAGTGTAAGTAGAAAACATCTCCTGGGTAAGCTTCGCGGCCTGGTGGGCGACGAAGTAGCAATGAGACTGAACGATATGCCTCAGCTTGCTTGGAAAGATCATCGAAAACAATGAGAACGTGCTCACCGTTGTACATCCAGTGCTGACCAATTGCAGAACCGGTATACGGAGCAAGGTACTTAAAGCCTGCAGGATCTGATGCTGGGGACGCAACGATTGTTGTGTATTCCATTGCGCCAGCTTCTTCAAGTGCGCCACGAACAGATGCAATTGTTGAACCCTTCTGACCAATAGCAACGTAGATGCACTTAACCTGCTTCTTCTTATCGCCAGTAAGCCAGTTTTCACGCTGGTTAATAATTGTGTCGATTGCAACTGCAGTCTTACCTGTCTGACGGTCACCAATAATTAACTGGCGTTGTCCGCGACCGATTGCTGTCATTGCATCGATTGCCTTGATACCTGTTGCCATTGGCTCCTTAACAGGTTGGCGCTGTACAACTGATGGTGCCTGAAGTTCAAGTGCACGACGTGCATCTGGCTTGATTTCACCCTTGCCATCGATTGGTCGACCAAGTGGATCAACAACACGGCCAAGGAATCCGTCGCCGACAGGAACAGAGAGAACTTCACCTGTACGGCGTACAGATGTTCCTTCTTCAATGCCTGCGTAATCGCCCAAGATAACAACACCAATTTCGCGCACGTCGAGGTTAAGTGCGAGACCTAGTGTTCCGTTCTCGAATTGAAGAAGTTCGTTTGCCATTGTCGAAGGAAGTCCTTCAACGCGAGCGATTCCATCGCCTGCCTGGCTAACTGTTCCGACTTCATCACGAGCCGCGGTGCCTGGATCGTATGACTTAACGAAATTCGCTAAGGCATCCCGAATTTCATTCGGTTGGATCTTGAGCTCTGCCATGAGTTTCCCCTTTATTCCCTGTTATTTATTTCCAGCTAGTGCGCGTCCGGCGCTAGCAAGTCGATTTGAAACGCTTCCATCTACTAATTCATCTGCGAACTTGACCGATACTCCACCAAGAATCGATGGTTCGATCTCGATATTGACGCGGATTGGTTGCCCAACCTGCTTTTCGATTGCGGTTGCGAGACGAGACTTCTGTGCATCTGAAATCTCAGATGCGACGCGGACTACCGCGATAAGACGATTACGACGATTTGCAAGTCCGAATAGGTAATCGGCAAATGCCGCTTCGATGCTGCGACCACGAAGACTTGTCACGAGAGCAACTGCAAGCTTCAGAGTTGATGCAGATGCCTTCTTTGAAAGTACTTCAGAGATAAGCGCGGTTTTAGCCTCAGGTGTTCCAGTACCTACGAGAGCCTTGCGCAATTCGAAGTTATCGACAACAAGCTGAGATGTTTCAAAGAGTTCATCTTCTACGCGATCGAGTTCATTGTTGATATTTGCTGCAGATGCTTCAGCCTCAATAGCCAGCTGCTCGAGCACGTGCACTAGGTCTCCTGCAGCTGACCAACGAAGAGTTGATACAGATGTGAGTATTTCTAGCGCAGTGGAAGCAAGCGACTTTGCGAAGAGATCTTTGACGAGAGCGCCCTTAGAGGCAACATCGCGTGCAGGATCTGCAAAGGCGCGGCGGATTGAAGTGTTCTTAGAGAGAACATCTGCTGCAAAGAAGAGTTGAGAGGAGAGCTCAGATGCGTTTGCCGCTGTTGCGCCCTTGACGGCAGCGTCGAGCTTGCCGCGTGCAACCACGAGTGATTGACGGCTGCTGCCTCCGAGATGGATTCTCATTCTCTTCTTTCTTCTCTATCTACTACTTGGACTTTTCGAGATCTTCGATAAAGCGTTCCACGATCCGTGATTGGCGGGCCTGGTCATCAAGAGCTTCCCCGACAATCTTTGATGCGAGTTCAACAGCAAGTGCACCAACTTCATTGCGAAGAGATGTGATTGCCTGCTGACGCTCTGCCTCAATAGATGCGTGTGCTGCCGCAGTGATGCGTGCTGCTTCATCTTGAGCTTTCGTGCGAAGCTCTTCGAGAATTGCTACACCTTGAATGCGAGCTTCTTCGCGAAGTTTTGATGCTTCACCTTGTGCTGATGAAAGCTGTTCGTTGTACTGAACAAGTGCGCGTTGTGCTTCGAGCTGCGCCTTCTCAGCACGTTCGATACCGCCTTGAATTGCTTCGGTGCGGTCAGTAAATGCCTTTTCAAACTTTGGCACGACTGCCTTACGAAGAACGAGGAATAGCAGGGTGAAGGCAATTGCGCCGACAACTAATTCAGCGGTGTGCGGAATTAGCGGGTTTAAAGGTTCTCCCCCGGCAAGCAAATTAATTGAGCGCATTAGTTTCCCTAATCCTTCTTAACTGTTAGAGAACGAATGCGAGTACGAGACCGAAGAGTGCGAGTGCTTCAGCAAGGGCGAATCCGAGGAACGCGATTGGCTGGAGAACGCTACGTGCTTCTGGCTGACGAGCTACGCCGTTGATATAAGCAGCGAAGATCATTCCTGTTGCAATTGCTGGACCAATTGCTGATAGGCCAAAACCGACCAGGTTGAGTGTGCCTGTCATTTTTTCTTACCTTTCGTTTGGTTATTCATTAGGTGGTGCATTTAGTGCTCGTCGGCAAGGGCGCCGGCGATGTAGAGAGCTGTGAGCAGGGTGAAGATATATGCCTGCAGGCATTGCACCATAAATTCAAAGAATGTAAGGCCAATACCAAATGCAAATGAGAATGGGCTAAACAACTTCATGATCAGATTTGGATCACGCATCATGTAGTCACCACCCATAATGAATACGAGCAACAGCAAGTGGCCCGCGAACATATTTGCAAAGAGACGAAGCGAGAGCGTCAATGGACGCACGAGGAAGAAGGTTGCAATTTCAATCGGAGTAAGCAAGATATAAACAGGCTTAGGTACTCCTGGCATGAATGCAATTTCCTTGAGGTACTTGAAAAGACCTTGCTTGCGAATTCCCACATAATGGAAAACCACAAAGGTAAAGATTGCGAGCACATATGGGAAGCCCACATGCGACATCGCTGGGAATTGTAAGAGTGGGACAATTCCGAAAATGTTATTTGTCAGTACAAATGTAAAGAGTGTGAAGAGGTATGGCACAAAGCGCATGAATTCGTGGCCGATGACGTCGCGAGCAAGATCATTACGCACAAAGGCGTAGATGCTTTCGCCAGCAAATTGAAGCTTCGAAGGCACCACTGCCGCTTTGCGGGAAGAGAGAATGAAAAATACCGAGACAAGAATTACTGAGAGAAAGACGAGTAAAACCGGCTTAGTCAGCCAAGGAATTGATTCGAAAATTGGAGGAAGGATGAAGTCGTTGGTGCTTGGTGGGACGAATCCATCACCAGCTGCGTATAAGCTAATAGACGCGTGCACACACACTCCTTGAGACTCTAAAGGGTTGTAAACCATTCGCTGGGGAAGCGGTAAAGCAGGCTT
>JBIICC010000012.1:0-19903 GCA_044239085.1 Candidatus Planktophila sp. | reverse complement strand
TGCTGGTTTGCGTGAAACTGCATCTGTAATTGCAGCGTCGATAGATGCTAGAGATTGTGGCCCAAGAGTGTTGGGACGTGTGTGATCGAGTGAATTATCGAGAGTGATGAGTGCAAGTGAACCCTTATGCCCAAATGGAGTCAGGTCGATATCGCGAACAAGTGCGTGGGTAATTACCTCTTCAGGCGCGCCTTCAGGGAGCTGAATTGATGTTGTCATTACTTCTTTCCTCCTGTCCCTGAACCGTTAAAGTGAGGGTTCTCCCAAATAACTGTGCCGCCCATTCCAAGACCAATGCACATCGTTGTGATTCCGTAGCGAACATCTTTCTTCTCTTCAAATGTACGAGCAAGGTTAAGCATTAAACGCACACCCGATGATGCAAGAGGATGGCCTACTGCAATTGCGCCACCGTATGGATTGACGCGGGGATCGTCATCTGCGATTCCAAAGTGATCTAGGAATGCAAGAACCTGCACAGCAAATGCTTCGTTAACCTCAAATGCACCGATATCTTCGATAGATAGCCCTGCTTTAGCGAGAGCCTTAATTGTTGAAGGAACGGGTCCATAACCCATGACCTCTGGCTCAACACCTGCGAATGCAAATGTCACCATGCGAGCTTTGATGGTGAGACCAAGTTCAATTGCTTTCTCTTCACTCGCCAGCAAAGCAGCGGTTGCTCCATCGTTGAGTCCAGATGAATTTCCTGCAGTCACGCGACCTGCTGGACGGAAGGGAGTCTTCAAGCCAGCAAGACCTTCCATCGTGGTTGTTGGGCGAGGAGCCTCATCAACGGTTGCAATAGTCCAACCAAGTTCTGGGTTACGTGCCGCTGTTGGGATTAAATCTCTCTGAATCTTTCCATCTGCATAAGCTTTTGCTGTCTTCATCTGGGAATTTAGCGCATAAGCATCTGCGCGCTCTTTTGTTAATTGTGGGAAGCGATCATGAAGGCGTTCTGCAGTTGCACCCATTGCGAGGGCATCTTGTTCAACGAGCTTCTCTGCTAAGTAACGAGGATTAGGATCCATCAGTTCGCCCATTGGGTGATTACCCATATGTTCAACGCCACCCGCGATAGCGATATCTATTGCACCCATTGCAATCGCACCAGCAACAGTTGTCGTTGCGGTCAACGCACCCGCACACCAGCGATCAACAGAGTAACCTGGAACAGTCTTAGGAAGTCCTGCAAGAAGTGTTGCGCTACGACCGATATTCATTCCTTGATCGCCTGTTTGTGTAGCAGCAGCGATTGCAACATCGTCAATTAGTTCGGGGGATACCTTTGGATTTCTCTCAAGTAATCCGCGCATCGCACGGACCATTAGGTCATCGGCGCGAGTTCCGGCATACATGCTTCCTGCCTTACCGAATGGCGTGCGGACAGCATCAACAAGGACGACTGAGTGCAGAGTGTTGGACATGAGGGAGAGCCTCTTTCGCTAGAGATGCGTCAAGGTTACTTGCCAGTAGCCCTCTTTGTCACCATCGCCTCTGTGACGAATTACGCAACAAGAATGTTGCGTAATTCGCTACTCTTCACTAATCTCATCCCTGTGTCCAAATGTGGCTCCAAGCAGTAATTAAGAAGTAGTAATCAACAAGTACTAATTAATCCGTCGGGGGAGAACTTTGAAGAAGAATTCAGTCATCGCAGTAATTGTGGGCGCCTTGGTCATTGCAGGCGTGAGCTGGATTGGATTCGGCAGCGACAACTCCTCGCAGAACTCCTCGGAGAAAGTTGAAGAACTGACGATCTACTCGGGGCGATCAGAGGAATTTATCGCCCCATTCTTTGCCCGCTGGGAGAAAGAGTCGGGCATCAAACTCAATATCCGTTACGGCGACTCTGCCGAGTTAGCAGCGCAGATTCTTGAGGAAGGTAAAAACTCACCAGCTGATCTCTTTTTATCTCAAGATGCCGGATCACTCGGGGCGCTATCAGTTGCCGGACTTCTCTCGAAGTTGCCGGACTCTGTAGGTAGCGAAATTGAAAGTCAGTACATCGGAGAAAATCGCGCATGGGTCGGAGTTACAGGCCGAGCTCGTGTCTTCGCTTATCGCCCAGGAGCTGTAGATCCCCTTCCTACATCAGTTGCCGAGTTAAGTTCTGCTCAATTTAAGGGCAGAGTTGGAATCGCTCCAAGTAATTCATCCTTCCAGGCTTTTGTCACAGCACTTATCAGCAAGAAAGGCGAGAAGTTTGCTGAGAAGTGGCTAGCAGGCATGAAGGCCAATGATGCAAAGATTTATCTCAAGAATAGTGAAATTGTAGAAGCGATTGATAAAGGCGAGATTGATTTGGGTCTAGTTAATCACTACTACGTGTGGGAAGTTAGCGAAGCGCTCGGTAGAGAAATCAATGCTGAGATCAGCTTCTTTACACCGGGAGATATTGGTAATTTGATTAACGTCTCAGGTGTGGGAATTCTCGGAACAAGTAAGAAGGAGAGCGCTGCAATTGAGCTCATCAACTTCCTTACAGCGAAACCTTCTCAGATTGCATTTGTTGAAGATACACATGAATACTCTCTGATTTCTGGAGTCAAAGCGCCAGAGGGACTTTCCAAGTTAGAAGATATTGGAGCACCTGAAGTAGATCTAGGCGATCTTGAAAAAGTTCAACGTACTCAGGATCTCCTTACTAAGGTCGGTCTCTTATAGTGAAGAATGAGCGCAGTGAAATCAGCATTTAAATCTGGCAGTTATGGCTTGAGGGCTCTCGTAGTGGGGGTCCTCATAACCATTTCCCAACCACTTTTATACTTGATTATCAGAGCGGGAGAAAAATCCGCAGGAGATATCCTCGCACTTTTGACTCGAAGTAAGACAGTTGAAGTTCTTGGCGTCACTCTTCTGCTCTTGAGCGCTGTAGTAGTTATCAATGTCTTTCTCGGTACCGCTCTGGCTGCAGGATTGCATTACGTTCAGATTCCTTATCCCCGCATTCTCTTGGTAATGACAGTCTTGCCCCTGGCTATTCCTTCCTATGTATTTACCTATACCTGGAGAGCCTTGCTACCTTCACTTGAAGGTTTCTGGGCTGCAACCTTCATCCTGGTCTTAACAACGATGCCCTACATGATTCTTGCGGTCACCATCTCATTTCAGCGAATTGACTCAGGACTTATCGAAGTTTCCAGATCTCTCGGCCTCACAAAGCCTGCTGTTTTCTTTCGCGTTATTTTGCCGCAAGTTCGCCGCAGTATCAGTGCTGGAGCTTTACTCTCGGGACTCTATGTTTTGAGTGATTTCGGAGCAGTCTCGCTGCTTAACGTGGAGACGCTCACAGTCTCGATTCAGAATCTCTATAAATCATCCTACGATCGCAGCGCGGCATCTGTTATCGCGCTACTTCTATTTCTAGCAGCTGCAATATTTGTCTCTATGGAATCGTTCCTGAAAGGGCGCGATTTTGAAAGTAGAGGAGCCGAAGGTTTCCAAGAGCAAATCCGGCGAGTGAAGAACTTTCCTCTTTCTGTAGCAACAACTTTCTTACTTGCGGTTTATAGCTTTTTAGCGGTCGTCATACCTTTCTATGTACTCATCTCTAGGTTTCTACAGAATCCAGCAGCAGTAGCGATCTCGGATTTAACAACTGCTGCTCTTTCGACAATCACTGTTGCAGCGATGGGTGCTGCAATTGCATTTCTTCTCTCACTCCCACTTGCCTTTTTAGCGACTCAAGGATCAAGTACCTTCGGTTCAATTTCAGAGAAGATCATTCTGATGGCCCATGCTCTGCCAGGTGTTGTTGTGGGTCTAGCTTTGGTCTCTTTTGGCTCTCGCCTAGGAGTTCTCTACCAATCAATCTTCCTTCTCGCTTTCGCCTATGCCGTGCTCTTCCTTGCAAAATCAGTCGCATCTACCTCATCTGCCCTTTCCTTAGTTTCTCCTCAACTCAAAGAAGTTGCAGCAACTCTAGGTAAGAGCAAATCTAGAGTCACGATGGAAGTTGTCTTTCCAATTGCATTGCCGAATTTAGCTTTAGGTCTCCTACTGGTCTTCTTAACTGCCATGAAAGAACTTCCTGCAACGCTGATGCTCAGACCAACGGGCATGGATACATTGGCAACAGAAGTATGGAGTTTTGCAGCAATCAGTCGATTTAATGAGGCTGCGCCGTATGCACTATTATTGGTTCTGTTAGCAGCGATTCCAACATTTATCTTGACCATTCCTCGAAGTGCGAGAAATGAAGCATCGGTGAAGGCGAAGGTGAATTAATTGACTTCACTGAGCATCTCTCACTTAAATGTAAATTTTGGAAGCCGAACAGTTATTTCGGACCTCTCCTTCGATCTTCGTGAGGGCGAAATAGCCTCGTTGTTAGGTCCATCAGGATGTGGCAAGACCACTTTGCTCAGGGCAATTGCTGGACTTATCCAGCCAACGAGCGGAACGATTCGATTTGGTTCACAGCTTGTAGGAGTTTCCTCGGTTGTATTGCCACCGCATAAGCGCGGCACAGGTTATGTGCCACAGCAAGGCGCACTCTTTCCTCACCTTACAGTCGCAAAGAACATCGCCTTTGGCTTAGACCGAAGCACCCACACGAAATCTGAAATTGCAAAAATTACAGGCGAGATGATTAGCCTCATTGGAATGAAAGGGTTTGAAGACCGACTTCCATCGCAGCTATCAGGTGGTCAGCAGACTCGAGTCGCCCTCGCTCGTGCGTTAGCGATTAAGCCTAAATTGGTATTACTCGATGAGCCTTTCTCGGCACTCGATGCGGTACTCCGAGTTGAGCTACGTACAGAAGTTGTTGGTCTGCTCCGTGAATTAGGGTCAACTGCAATCCTCGTTACTCACGATCGCGAAGAAGCTTTGGTCTCATCCGATCGAGTAGTTCTCATTCGCGATGGAAAAGTGGCTCAGAATGGAACGCCTGAAGAGGTCTATGAATCACCAATCTCACCTGAAATAGCGGCAAGTACAGGGGATGTATTGATCCTGCCCGCTGAGAAGTTAAGTACGGGGCAGACCCTTTACCCACTTTCAGTCGATGGAGCAGGCAAGACCGGGGGCGAAACGGGATATGTAGTAATACGCCCAGAAGAGATTCGGGTATCGGTCAACGCCCAGCAAGGTATCGAAGGCTCACTGACTCATATCGATTACTACGGCCATGATGCGATGCTTACCGTAACTCTTCCAAGCTCGGGGGCGCTGATTAGCGCACGAGTTGCAGGTCCATCAGAATTTACTGTGGGGCAGAAGGTTTATCTCCAGCACCTAGGGCCGGTGAGGTACTTTTCTCGTCAGTAGCCTCTGCATCTGCCTCTTCAGCAATTGCAAGCGGCTCTTTCTCCAGTAGCGCAGCCTCCAGAATCGGCGAAGCTATCTTCGTCTGCCAGCGTCGTGCGCCCAAGGCAAGTAAGGCCTCAGAGATAGAACCTTCTGGGGGAGACCAACAGATACGTCGGACTAGTTCTGGGCCAATGAGATTCTCAAGGGGGATGGAGAGCTCATCTGCCCGTACCTGCAAGTTAAAGCGTGCATGAGTAAGCGGTGCATATCTCTCAGGGAAACGCTCGCGCCACAATTTAATCGGCGGCAAGGTATCGCTCTTGGAACGGGCCTCTGGCCATTGATCTTCGGTGAGCGCAAGAGCGGTCGCGATTGAAGTAATCCAGAGTTCAGAGTTTTCAAACCAGCGCGCTCGCAATCCAATCGGGCGTAGTACTTTCTCTAGATGCTTGCGATTAAGTAATGGAGTATTTTCGCTGGCGAGTGCAATCTCTGAAATCGCAGCATCAGTCAATAAACGCCCCGGGGAGATATCTAACTCTTGCGCCAGAGTATTTCTGGCTTGCCACAACTCTCGCACTACAGCCATATGTAAACGCTTCTTAATTTTATGCATTCCCGAAGTTCGTCGCCAAGGATCGATGCGGGCCGGTGGTGGTGGCGCAGAAATAATCGAGGCAAAATCCTCTCGAGCCCACTCCCATTTTCCTGCATCAACAAGTAGTTGATAAACCTTGTCACGCAGTTCAACGAGAAGTTCAACATCGAGAGCTGCATAGTTAAGCCATTCACTAGGCAGCGGGCGCTTCGACCAATCAGCTGCAGAATGTTCCTTAGCAAGAGATACGCCCATGAGAGTTTCTAGTAGTGGGCCAAGTCCAACTCGAGGAAGACCTGCAATACGTCCACCAAGTTCGGTGTCGAAGAGAATCTGAGGTTCAATTCCTAGCTCGCGAAGACAAGGCAAATCTTGGGTGCTGGCATGAAGAATTACTTCTTCTTTGGCGATGAGTTCATTTAACTGAATAAAACATGGATGGAGTGGGCCAAATGGAATCGGATCAATTAAGTGCAACCCACCGTTGGTGCGCTTAATCTGAATGAGATATGCGCGGGCACTGTATTTGAAACCTGATGCGCGTTCTGCATCAAATGCATATGGACCTGTTCCGGCAGCTAACTTTTTAAGAGCTGCGCTAAACGCTTCTTCAGTTTCAATGATTTCAGGAACGCCCGCTGCAGGATGGAGCAGGGGGGTAGGCGCCGGAAGTTCTACCTCGTCGGTTGCTACCTTCTCAGACACGTCGTCGCGCTGAACCAATAGTTGCAACACCTTCAGGAAGAGGTGCAAGTCCTGCGACTTCAGTCATGAGATTGCACCATGCCTGTACGTGAGAAAAAATATCTTCAGCGCTCTCAATCTGCGGGCTCCATGAAGCTCTTATCTCAATTTCAGAGTCATCACTTCGAGGAGATAACTTTCCAAAAGATGCACTTGATACACGAGTAACTGTTCCACTTGGTGCGCTAAATTCTGCGCCAGTATTTTGGAGAGAATCCAGAAGCCAGTTCCAGCCGACCTCTGGAAGCAATGGATCTTCTTGCATCTCACTATCTACATCGGCACGCATAAATGTCACGCAGCGAAATTCGCCTTCCCACGTATCTTGCCCACCAGGCTCATGGAGAATCACAAATCGACCTGAAGCGACTTCTTCTTCAGCATCCCCTGAAAGTCCATTAGAGATATCTGCGGTAAATGCGAAGGAGTAGGCAGCTAACTTTTGTGGCGCCGGTACTTCTTCAAGGATTATCTCGGCGCGTGGAGTAAATGTACGTAGAAGTTCAATCATTTCAATAAAGGAGAATGGCGACTTCACTGGTTCATTCTAAAGTTGATGGGGTGCTTTCGGCGGGAGGCTAAGACCTTCGAGCAGGTAGAGTCTGCTCTTATGGCCAGCGCATTAGCCCTTCTCTCGAGTCTCCTATGGGGAAGCGCCGACTACATCGCCGGCAACCTCAGTAAGAAGTTCCCTGCGATTGCGGTTCTCGCAGTCAGCCAGGCGATTGGTTTTCTCACCGGCATCGTTCTCGTTGTAGCAACTGGTGCATGGGGCGCAGAAGCCTTCGGTTCCAATGGTTATTTCATTCCGGGAGTTCTCGCAGGTCTCACTGGTTATTTAGGATTGATTAGTCTTTACGCCGCACTATCAACGGGGCGTATGGGTGTTGTCTCACCGATTAGTTCATTGAGCGCTTTGATTCCACTCGCTTTTGCGCTGTTCTATAAAGGCGATCAACTTTCGACAATTCTTTCAATCGGCGTCGTCTGTGCGATGCTCGGTGCTTTTCTTGCAAGTGGCCCAGAAGTTTCGCAAGGTCTACCACTCAAGCCAGTTCTCTTGGCTCTCAGTGCCGCATTCTTCTTCGGTATCACCCTTGTCTGTATGGCCATCGGTTCTGAAAGTAGCGCACTGATGACGATGACAACGATGAGAACGACGACTCTGATTATCGGCATCGCTCTCTTAGTGCGATTTAGACATGTTGGTGGACTTGGAAAGCCACAGATGCCGCTTCTTATATTTATCGGGGTTGCAGACTTCGCCGCTAATCTCTTACTTGGCGTTGCAACAACTAAGGGATTGGTCTCTCTTGCGATGGTGCTGGGAGCGCTCTACCCAATCGCAACGGCTCTATTGGCATATATCTTCCTGCATGAGAGGCTCCACCGAGTCCAATATTTCGGTATCGCTTTTGCGGTAGTTGGCGTTGGTTTGATCTCAGCCTTCTAAAACGACCTATTTCTTAAGTGCCGAGATAAATCGAGTACCTTCAACAGTCTCATCTCGTCTTATTAAAAAGCTGGAGAGCAACTTCTCGATATCTATCTTATCTTCGCCGCCAGTAATAGTTGTAACACTCAACTCGAGTTCATCAATGAGACCGGCGCTAATCAATTCTTGGAAAATTGCTGCTCCAGCTTCAATATGAATTCGAGGGCCAAAAGTTTTGAACGCTCTATCGAGAGCTTTTGCGGGAGCTAGATTCCAGCAGTGAGCTAAACGATTTCCACTGAGTGGATTGATTAATGCTCGCGAAAGAACTACGACGGGAACAGGAGTTCTCTGATATGGCTCTGTGCGAGCAGTGTTGCCGCCAATGATGATGCAATCAGCGCTCCGGCGACGTTGTAGGAACTCTGAGCGATCGAGTGCAGTGGAAACACCGGCCGAATTTCCACTCTTGGAGGTAGAACCATCTGCCCCTACAACAAGGGTCCCGATTACAGGCATACGCTCAGAATATTCTCTTTCTCACGTAATTATCAGCGTAATCACCCATTCCAAATTGAATTTACATCACCTCGGGCGTTAGCCTTAAAACATGAGAAAGCGAATGAAGGCCGCCGTTTTGCCGCTCGCCACGGTTATTGCGGTCTCCCTGCTACTCGCGCCTCCATCCCAGGCAGCGCCGTCCCTGGAACAAGTTCAAGCCCAAGTTATTCGCCTTGAGGAAGAGGCCACTGCTGCAGCAGAGGGTGCACAGGAAGCGAAGGTTCGCCTGGCATCTCTTACCCGAAGTCTTGCTGGAATTCAGGCGAAGGCCGCTCTTCAAGGAAAGACAGTCGATGCAATCTCTAAAACTCTCGGCGCAATCGCAGTAGATCAATATAAATCTGGAACCATAAGTGAGAGCTTGGAGCTCCTCTTCTCATCGGATCCATCATTGTATTTATCAGCCGCCGGTTCTCTCGAGGCGATCACTCGTAAAAAGGGAATTCAACTCCGAAAGTTTCAATCAGCTGAACAACAGTTAAATGCCACTTCACTTACAGTCAGCGATCGATTGGCTCAAGTTAAGGTCTTACAGAAGCGACTTGCAGAGCGAAGCGCAGTCGCCACAAGTAAGTTGGCCCAAGCAGAGTCGCTCTTATCTAAGTTGAAGAAGGCAGATCGTGAGCGTTTAGCGCGTCTTGCCAAAGAACGTGAAGATGCTGATCAAGCATCTTCACTCAAAGCGGCAAAGGGTGCAGCCGGTGTTTCTGGTCGCGCCGGTACAGCTTTGAAATTTGCCCTTGGACAAATTGGTGATCGCTATGTCTTTGGGGCCGCTGGGATGACTTTATGGGATTGCTCGGGGCTAACAATGCGCGCTTTCCAACGCGCAGGTGTCTCTCTTCCACACTCTTCTCGTGCACAATCCAGAATGGGTAAGGGTGTTTCCTATAGCCAGAAGAAGCCTGGCGATCTTCTCTTCTATGGAAGACCGGTATCTCACGTCGGAATTTATTTAGGTAATGGCAAGATGGTTCATGCACCGCGATCTGGTTCGCGAGTCAAGGTTGCCCCATCCGGCAGCTTAGGAAACAAACCATTGGTCGCAGTTCGCCGCTTCTAATGTCAGAACAAAGAGATACTTCTAAGAAAATACTCTGCATCACCAATGATTTTGGTCCTCGCGCAGGTGGAATTGAAACATTTATCATTGGGCTCATTGAACGCCTACCTAAAGGTTCGGTAATTGTTTACACCTCTTCCCAAGAAAATTCAGCACCTTTTGATAGAGCTTGGAATGAGAATTTCGGCGTTGAGGTAATAAGAGACCGCTCCAAGATTCTTCTTCCGTCGCTACGAGTCTCACGAAGAGTTCAATCAATCGTAAAGGAGCGAAAGATTGCGAGTGTCTTCTTCGGGGCTGCCGCGCCGCTCGGATTACTTGCACCAGGCATAAGTCGTGCTGGTGCTAAAAATATTGTTGCGCTAACACATGGACATGAAGTCTGGTGGTCCAAACTCTGGCCATTTTCCTGGGCAATCAAGCAAATCGGTGCAAAGGTTGACTCAATTACATACTTGGGTAGTTACACGCGGCAAGCTATCTCGAAGGCGCTATCTAAAAGTTCTCAGAGTAAGTTGGTACGCCTTGCACCAGGAATTGATACTGAACATTTCTCACCAGCAAAGAAAAGTCCGCGAGTTCGACGCGATCTTGGGCTGGAAGATAAGAAAGTAATAGTCAGCGTTGGGCGACTCGTGCATCGCAAGGGTCAGGATTTCTTGATTGATGCACTTCCAATAATTGCGCAGAAAATTCCAAGCGTTCACTTACTCCTCGTTGGAGAAGGTCCGTACCGCGCCGAGCTCGAGAAACGTTCCGAAACGCTTGGCGTACGAGATCGAATTACATTTATTGGAAGAGTTCAGTACTCAGAACTTCCTGAATACATTTGTGCAGGTGATATTTTCGCTATGCCATCACGTTCTCGATTGGCAGGTCTTGAAGTTGAGGGTCTCGGAATTGTGTATCTAGAGGCGAGTTCATGTGGCTTACCGGTAATCGGTGGCCTTTCCGGCGGAGCACCGGATGCAGTGCTTGAAGGCGAAACTGGCTTCTCAGTTGATGGAACTTCAGCGGATGCAATCGCACAAGCTGCAATTCGACTCCTGAGTAATTCTGAGTATGCAGAGAAACTGGGTGCACAGGGCAGAGAGTGGATTGTCAGAGAATGGCGCTGGGAGATCTGGTCAGAACAATTTAACAAACTCGTTCTTAGATAATTCCAGCAATCCTCACCTTCTCAATCACTTGCAAGCGATTATTCACCTCAAGTTTTCTATAAATTGAAGCGAGATGCGTCTTTAAGGTCGCTTCTGTTATGAAGAGTGAACCAGCGAGAATTTTCAGCGGTTCACCTCGATGGAGCTGGGTAACTATTTGAAGTTCGCGAGGCGATAGAGAGAACTTCTCACTCTTTCGTGAAATGGTTGCTGAGATCTCTTTGGAAGCGAAAGAGGTAGGTGAGGTAAGGGCAAAATCGAGAGCTGAGAGAAGTTCACTGAGCGGGGCTGATTTATGAAGATAGGAACTTGCCCCAGCTTTCATCGATGCAAGTAGAAAATCTGCATGCTCATTAAGGGTGAGAACGACAATTGCAATTGTGCTCGAGATAGAGCGAACCCAAGAGACAATCTCGAGCCCATTGCCGTCGGGTAAGTTGATATCGACGATGATTCCATCGGGTGCAATCTTTGTGATTTGTGCGATTGCCTCAGATTTTGATGCTGCCTGGAATACATGAAAACGCTCAGTATTTTCTAGAGCGGATCTGATCCCTTCTCGAACCACAGCGTGGTCGTCAATGATCAGAATCTTCTTCACAGCAGTATAGAAATCCGTGTTCCCTCTTTACTTTCAAGAGTGAGTTCTGCGCCAATTGTTTGAAGGCGTTCTGCGACTCCAATTAAACCCCAACGTTCTGCTGACATATGTGCTCCACCAATTCCGTTATCAAAAAACTCTATGAAGAGTCGATTGTTAAGGGGGTAGAGATTTACCTCAAGGCGGGTAGCCCTAGCGTGGCTACTTACATTACGTAGGATTTCCTGAGATATCAGAAGCAGTTCACGAGAAATTTCGCGCTCGAGCCAGACCTCTTCAAGATGTAGCTCAGTCTCGAGATCTCCGCACAGTTCAGAGATGAGAGAGCGAAGAGCGATATGAAAGAGAGGCGCGTCATCTCTCCGAAGCTCAAGGATTTCACTGCGAACCTTGGAAATCAGCCCATCAATCTCAAGTCGAGATTTTCTCAAGGCTGCGCGAGAGGAGTTGTTTATCTGCGGATCAGCCAAGATGAGGTCGAGCGAATAACCAAGCCCGACTAAATCTTGTGCAATTCCATCGTGAAGCTCCCGAGCAATCCGCAGCCGCTCGGGAGTTGTAGCTACCACTTCCTACTTTGTGAAGAGAGCAGCAATCTCAGCTGCATATTGTTCGCCGATGACATGGCGCTTGAGTGATAACTTCGCGGTGAGTTGACCGCCTGCAATAGTGAAATCTGTAGGAAG
Source organism: Candidatus Planktophila sp. (assembly GCA_044239085.1). Classification (GTDB taxonomy): domain Bacteria; phylum Actinomycetota; class Actinomycetes; order Nanopelagicales; family Nanopelagicaceae; genus Planktophila. Next base: position 7,796 of record JBIICC010000012.1, on the reverse strand, counting down.
AATCGTAAATTTACGGATTGATTCAGCCTTCGAGACAGCCTTGTTAGCTTCATCAACTGCAGTCTGAATAACTGCGATGAGATCAGGGTCATTACGAAGAGTGTCCATAGTTGCACCTGATTTATTGTTAGCCGCAATCCAGCCTTTGAGCATATCTTGATCGATAGTAATCAGAGATGCGATAAATGGCTGGTTATCTCCAACGACCATACATTGGCTCACTAGAGGATGTGCGCGTAAGCGATCTTCAAGAACTGCAGGTGCAACATTCTTACCACCTGCAGTAACAATGAGCTCCTTCTTGCGACCTGTGATGTAGAGGAAGCCCTCGTCATCTAAGCGACCGAGGTCTCCAGATTTAAACCATTGACCTTCAAATACTTCTTGATTAGCAGCATCGTTCTGCCAGTAGCCGCGCATCACAATTGGTCCGCTGATGAGAACTTCACCATCTTCTGCAATCTTGACAGCATTTCCAGGAATTGGTCGTCCAACTGATCCAATTCGCAGGTGATTGGTTAAGTTAAGAGTTGCGCCAGCGGTTGTTTCGGTTAATCCATAACCTTCGAGAATTGTGATTCCAGCACCGCGATAGAAGTGTCCAAGGCGAACACCCAGAGGCGCACCGCCAGAGATAGCAGCTTCAACTGCGCCACCCATGGCGGCGCGAATCTTTGAATAGACAAGCTTGTCGAAGAGCGCATGCTTCAGAGTGAGCATCGGATTAAACCCACGCTTATCTCGAGCTTCGCTATAAGCGATTGCAACGGCAGCTGCTTTGCGGAAGATCTTGCCCTTTCCGGCTGCTTCAGCCTTTGCTTCAGCTCCGTTGTAAATCTTTTCAAAGATGCGAGGAACTGCAAGCACGAATGTTGGCTTAAATGAAGCCATATCTGGCTGTAGTCGACCAACTGGATCGCTGCAGTGTGCAAGGTGAAGTCCGGCACGAATAGCGCCAATTTGCACCATGCGGCCAAAGACGTGAGCGACGGGAAGGAATAGAAGTGTTGATCCACCAGGCTTTAAGAAGAGATCACTTGCACCCTCGACTACATTTCCACACTCCGAAAGGAAGTTGGAATGTGTCAACTGAACACCTTTTGGACGACCAGTTGTGCCTGATGTGTAAATCAAAGTTGCAAGGCTTGATGGAACGAGAGCGTTTCTGCGTCGATCAATCTCGTCGTCGCTGATATTTGTACCCGCGCTGCGAAGAGTTGAGAGAACATCTTCGGTCATAACCCAGACATGCTTGGTATGAGATGGGAGAACTGTTAAAGCAAGCTCCTTGTGTGTTGGAGTTTCAACAATTAATCCAACGGCTCCAGAGTCATTGAGAATCCAATCGACTTGCTCTGCAGAAGATGTCTCATAAATCGGAACAACGCATCCACCGGCATACCAAATTGCAAAGTCGAGAATTGTCCACTCGTATCTAGTGCGAGCCATGATTGCGACGCGATCGCCAATCTGAATTCCCGCAGCAACGAGACCTTTAGCTGTCGCACGAACTTCTTCTTCGACTTCACGGGCAGTTACTGGTTGCCATCCATCGCCTAATGGACGTGACATTGTGACGCGCTCTGGCTCAAACCAAGCGCGTTCCGCGATGAGGTTTGTAAGGTTGCCTTCGGTTGCAGTTGGAACAATTGCTGGAGTTGAGATCTCATTCATGGCGCTAACGGTAGTGGGGGAGATACAGAAAATGGAAGATTTTTTCCTGTGAATTGGTAGCCTTCTGCCATGTCCGAGAAGAGCACAGCCACAGTCCTGATTGATGCCCCACTAGCCGATATCCAGGAGGCGCTCTTCGCCGTTGGCGCATACCCCGAATGGCTTAGCTCCGTTAAGAAGTCCGAAGTTCTCGAAAGCGATACTTCAGGGCGCGTCCTAAAGGCGAAGCTCTCTATCGATGCAGGAATGATGAAGGATCGCGTGACCCTTGATTACGACTGGAGCGGAGCGCCACTTGCCCTCTCTTTCTCCATGGATGAGGCTGACCTACTTACTCAGATGGATGGTACCTATACCCTCAAGTCAATCGATGAAGATACAACGCAAGTGACCTATGAACTTACAGTGGCGGTATCTCTACCGGTTCCATCGATGATGATTACCAAGGGCCAGCAACAGATAATTGATGCAGCGCTAAAAGAACTCGCTTCAAGAGTTTCCTAGATGGCGTACACGATCGGTGTAGATGTCGGCGGAACAAAGGTTCTCGGCGGCGTCGTAGATGAATCCGGCAAAGTTCTAAAGACTGCTCGCCGAGATACACCGCGAGAAGGTGGCGCTCTTCTCAATCAAGCAATCGCCGATGTCGCCAAAGAGTTAATGGCGGATTACTCAGTTCAGTCAATCGGAGTTTCCGCAGCGGGATTTGTTTCATCAGATCGAAAGACAATGCTTGCAACACCAAATATCGCTGGTTGGAATGGTGTGAACCTTGATGATGAACTTACTCGCCTGATTGGCAAATCAGTTGTGATTGAAAATGATGCCAATGCTGCAGCGTGGGGAGAAGCGAAATTTGGAGCGGGTATCGGCAAGAAGAATGTTTTGTTGCTGACTATCGGAACTGGAATTGGCGGAGGAATAATTGCCGACGGCAAATTACATCGGGGAGCATTTGGAATTGCTGCAGAGATTGGCCATATTCGAGTAGTTCCAGATGGATTGCTCTGTGGGTGTGGAGCAAAGGGTTGCTTTGAACAGTACGGCTCTGGCAGCGCTTTGATGCGTCATGCCAGAGAGCTAATTTCTGAAAATCCTTCAGCAGCAAAGGATCTCTTATCACGTGACGATGGAACTATTGAGGGTCTGACAGGCGCTTCAATTACAGAAGCTGCTCGCGCTGGAGATTCTGTTGCACTTGCAGCATTTGCTCGAACAGGCGATTGGCTCGGTGCCGGAATTGCATCGCTATCGGTTGTTCTCGATCCAGAGTGCGTCATTATTGGTGGAGGAGTTGTTGATGCAGGGGAACTTCTCTTAAAGCCAATTCGCGAGGGTGTTCCGCGATATATGCCATTTGCCGGTAAGCACCCATATCCAGAAATTATCGCTGCAACTTTGGGAAATGAAGCAGGTCTAGTTGGCGTTGCCGATTTAGCTCGGAGCTAATCGGAAAAAATTAAAGCACCGCTCCATCATCAGGTGGAAGGTCTCGCGAGTTCTCTCTCCATCGCTGAAAAGAGATTTTCATCTCACGTATCTGGTCGCGAAACTTCTTCCTGGGAATTGCCGGGGGAGTAAATCTATTTACATCTTCAAATCTATCTAATTCATCGAGATAGGTTGTCGGAGATGATTCATCGAGTGAGAGTCCCTCAACTATGGAATCAAATTCAGCTTTGATGAGATCTTCTTCATCAGAGCCTTCATTCTCACGCTTAGCCATGGTTTATGTTCGCACAAATATCCTCTTTCAGGCTAAATTAGGGGCGTGAACAACCTGCCGTACGGAACGTTGCGGGCATTTCTGACGCCATTCTTAATGATCTTGTTCCGACCAAAAGTAAAAGGCTTGAGAAACGTTCCTGCATCAGGGCCACTCATTCTCGCCTCGAACCATCTTTCATTTAGTGATTCAATCTTTATGCCATTGGTTGTTCCGCGAAAAGTTACCTTCTTAGCAAAGAGTGAGTACTTCACATCGCCTGGACCTAAAGGATTTATCAAGAAACTCACCTTCATCGCACTGGGGCAGGTTCCGGTCGATCGTTCAGGTGGTCGACGTAGCGAAGCTGCGCTAATTACAGGTCTTGAAGTTTTGGCAGGGGGAAATTCGCTGGGCATCTACCCAGAAGGCACTCGTTCACCAGATGGTCGTCTCTATAAAGGACGCTCAGGCATTGCACGTTTAGCAATCGAATCAGGTGCACCAGTTGTACCTATCGCAATGTTTAACACAGATAAAATTCAACCCTCTGGCACTGTGCTGCCTAAGGTGATGCGAGTAGGTATTACATTTGGCGAGCCAATGTTCTTTGATGGAGATTCCACAGATCTTCAATATCTTCGTGAAGTAACTGATCAGATTATGAAGAGAATTCAGCAACTTTCAGGTCAAGAGTATGTTGATACTTACGCAGTAAAGCCGAAGAAGAATAGTTCAGATGAAGAGAACGATTAATTCTTCTCTAGCTCTGCACGCTTAATAAGATAGTTGCAGAGGTTGCACTCTGGTCCGGATTCAGGCATTGCACCCTCAATAATTGTAATGAGTTCCTCAAGTAACGCAGTGAAGGTCTCTGTATCTCGCTCCACCGGAACATAGTGCTGGTTAACCCCGAAGCCATGTGAGTTCGAGGCAAGTTCACTTGTACCTGTTTCAGTAACACCGGCGAGTTTCCAAATCAACAGCCCCATGGAAGAAACCGGAAAGGGCTTTCCTTTATCTGGATTTTCCAAGGCGTAGGCATATGCCTCTAATTGAGGGGCATAGAAAGGACCGTTATCGCGCTCTGAATCAGAGACTTTGCAATCGATTATTCCTACCGAACCATCTGTGTAATGGCCGAGAAGATCGTAGATTCCGAGAATCTTCCAACGGGTCTCAAAGCCATTTACCTTTATTGGCGCGCTCTTAACCCATTGACCCCACTGCTTCACAACTCCAGCTTTGAGCGTTGGTGAAATATCTTGCATCGATGCGCGACGAAAATGTTCTTCCTGTGAATCTGCCAGCGGCTTAACGAGTGGAAATTCCTTCTTGAGATCTAACTTAAACCAGTATTTGAGCCAGAGGCAGCGGCGACAATTTGAGAGACCAAAGGTGAGATCCGAGGGTGCAATTGTCTCGCGTGCAGGAGTCTCCGGTTTCTTCATAGGATGACTCTAATATCTTTTCTCGATAATTACTGTGCCTGAATGGCGCTAATCAAAACAAGTACTCCCAATGTAATCATCACAACTCCACCGAAAGCTCTTAACGATTCAAGTCGCCGTGCATCCGTCGCAAGCCATTGACGCGCAGTTCCTGCCAGAAGCCCCCATGTGCCGTCGGAGATAAATGCAAGTATGCAGAAGACGAGCCCCATAAAGAGAAGTTGGGCAGTTACATTTCCACCATCGATATCTACAAATTGTGGAAGCACTGCGGCGAAGAAGACGATTGCCTTTGGATTGAGGACTCCAACCCAGAACCCATCGCGAATAGATTGCAGTGCGGTAGGTACAACAGGACCCTGGTTAGTCATATCTGCTGCATGTACAGAGCGTTTACGAATTGCATCGATTCCCAGGTAGATCAGATAGAGCCCACCACCCCATTGCACTGCAAGATATGCAAGATTGGATCGCTGAAGAATGGGACCTAAGCCAAGTGCCACGAGAGTTGAGAGGACTAGAGAGCCGGAGACATTTCCTGCAACGGTCAGAACAGAAACCTTTCGCCCCCATGAGATAGCTCGTGCGATGACGAACAGGACGCTTGGACCCGGCGCCAAGATGATGATCATCGCAGCCACGATGTACTCAGGTAGGCGCGTTGGAATCACTGGCTCAGGTTACGCCGGCGCGACTAAGGGAGTGTCGATTTGCCAGGGGAGAGCTTCTGAGGTTTACTAGCGTCTCGATATATCGAATCGATATATCTATCGGGAATAGGCAGCAGATAGGAGCCCAATGAGATCACGCGCTGATTCACTCGAATTCGCCCTTCTTGGCCTTCTCTCGGAGTCGCCTCTCCATGGTTATGAGCTGAGAAAGCGCCTGGTGGCGATATTTGGCCCCTTCCGTGCCCTGTCATTCTCGGTCCTTTATCCGCAGCTAAAGCGGATGGTGATTGCCGAGACGATTGAAGCGAAAGAGATTGGCGTTACCTCAAAGAGAACCCGAATCGTGTACACGATTACAAAGAAGGGGCAGAAGCGCTTTGCTGAACTCAACGGATCCGTCACCGCTGAGGCTTGGGAAGATGAAGGTTTCGGTGTGCGCTTCGCCTTCTTTAGCCCGACAACCACGATGAATCGAGTTCGAATTCTTGAAGGACGACTCGGACGTTTACGTGACAAGGCTGACTCCATGCGAAGTGAACTTGCTTCACATCCTGCTGGAATTGATAAATACCTCGAGGAGTGGCGCCGCTTCTCTCTCGAGTCTCTTGAACGTGAAATCACATGGCTTGAGGGAATGATAAAGAACGAGGGGAAGAAATAGATGAATATCAAGACAAAGACCGGAGATATCCGCGTTGCAATCGTGGGTGTTGGAAATTGCGCCAATTCATTGGTGCAAGGAGTCACTTACTACAAGGATGCTGCAATCGATCAGGAGATTCCTGGCCTCATGCACGCTGTTATCGGTAATTACCACATCAATAATATTAAGTTTGTTGCAGCCTTTGATGTCGACGCGAAGAAGGTCGGGCTCGATCTCGCTGATGCAATCTGGGCTAGTGAAAACAACACCATTAAGTTTTCGGTTGTTGAGAAGACTGGCGTCTCTGTAGAACGTGGCGTAACTCTTGATGGCTTAGGCAAGTACTACAAAGAGACTATCGCTGAATCTCCTGCAGCACCTGCCGATATCGTCGCTCGCCTCAAGGAAGAACAAGTAGATGTTCTTATCTGCTACCTGCCTGTCGGGTCAGAAGAAGCAGCAAAGTTCTATGCGCAGTGCGCTATTGATGCGGGATGTGCATTTGTAAATGCTCTTCCAGTCTTTATCGCCTCAGATCCAGTATGGGCAAAGAAGTTTGAAGATGCCGGTCTTCCCATTGTTGGAGATGACATCAAGAGCCAAGTTGGCGCAACAATCACACACAGAATTATGGCGAAGCTATTTCAAGATAGAGGAGTTCACCTTGACCGCACTTATCAACTCAATGTCGGCGGCAATATGGACTTTAAAAATATGCTCGAAAGAGATCGCCTTGAATCTAAGAAGATCTCGAAGACAAATTCAGTAACATCACAACTTGATCACGATATGGGGGCAAAGAATGTTCATATCGGACCATCGGATTACATTCCTTGGCTCGATGACCGCAAGTGGGCATATGTTCGCCTTGAGGGACGCGCATTTGGCGATGTTCCGCTCAATCTTGAGTACAAGCTAGAAGTATGGGATTCACCAAACTCAGCTGGCGTCATTATCGATGCCTTACGCTGCGCAAAGCTTGGACTTGATCGCAAGATTGGGGGAGCGCTCCTTGCTCCATCTTCATACTTCATGAAGACTCCACCTGTTCAATACACAGATGAGCAAGCACATAACGCGGTGGAAGAGTTCATCTCTGCCGTACTCGTTCACTAATTTAAGTCTCATTAGAGATGAGAAAAACCCCGGCTCTAGTTTTACTTAGCGCCGGGGTTTTCACTTCCCTCAAACCTTCACGGAGAGTTGAGGGTATGAGGGTTAAATCGTCGCACCTTCTGGGGCCCGACGAATGTGAAGTAACCCTGCGATGGAGAGCAGAAGCATTACAACTCCGCCGACCAACGCTGCTATCGCTCCGTAACCTGCGATAACTCCCATAGTCCCGAATGCATAAGCTTCAAGGAGCATTCCTCGAAGTGTGTTTCCCATAAAGAGTGTTTCACGCAACTCACCAAGTTTTGCAATCTGCGCTGTATCTGTACTTCCACCTCGGACCAATCCCATGTACATGCCTGAAACTTCAGAATAGGTAGCAGGTTTTCCGATTGCCGCGATTGCTGAACCCTTCATATGTTCCCAAATGTATAGATCTGAGTAATCGCGAGCCATCTCACCAGTAGTGACTTTTACTTCAGCCCACTTAGCTAGCTTGTCCTTGGTTGCTTCGGGCATCGCCTCGGCTGCAGGAAATG
>JBIICC010000119.1:0-4977 GCA_044239085.1 Candidatus Planktophila sp. | reverse complement strand
CTAATACACAAGACGCACTCGTAGCTCGCGCAGTACTGCGCGATATCCGCCACACACCACAGAAGGCTCGTCGCGTTGTCGACTTGGTTCGTGGAATGCGTGCAGATGAAGCACTTAACGTTCTCAAGTTTGCACCACAAGCTGCAGGTTCAGATGTGTACACACTTCTTAACTCAGCTATCGCAAATGCGAAGCAGCAGAATCCAGCAATCCGCGATGCTTCAGAGCTCTGGGTTGTAGAAGCACTAGTAGACGAGGGACGCACAATGAAGCGTTTCCGCCCACGTGCACAGGGTCGCGGTTTCCGTATCTTGAAGCGCTCAAGCCATATCTCTGTAACTGTCAGCGATACAAAGGCGACATCAAAGTCACTTTCACGTACTTCATCAAAGGCGCAGACGAGAAATCCAAAGCGTTCAGAGAAGTCACCACTAGCAGCGAAGGGAGCGTCCAACTAATGGGTCAAAAAGTAAACCCACACGGCTTCCGCCTCGGCATCACAACTGAATTTAAGTCACGTTGGTATGCAGATAAGTTGTACAAGGATTACGTCAAGGAAGATGTCGAAATCCGCCGACTTATGCAGAAGGGCATGGAGCGCGCAGGCGTTTCACGTATCGAAATCGAGCGCACACGTGATCGTGTACGTATCGACCTTCACACTGCTCGTCCAGGAATTGTTATCGGTCGTCGCGGACAAGAAGCTGACGTTCTTCGTCAGAAGCTTGAGAAGCTCACCGGCAAGCAAGTTCAGCTCAATATTCTTGAAGTTAAGAACCCAGAGATTGATGCACAACTCGTTGCACAAGGAATCGCAGAGCAGCTTGCTGCACGTGTTTCATTCCGTCGCGCAATGAAGAAGTCAATGCAATCAGCGATGAAGGCTGGCGCACAGGGCATTCGTGTTCAGTGCGGTGGTCGTCTCGGCGGTGCAGAAATGTCACGTTCTGAGTTCTACCGCGAAGGTCGCGTTCCACTACACACACTCCGTGCAGATATTGATTACGGCTTCTACGAAGCTGCAACAACATTCGGTCGCTTGGGTGTAAAGGTTTGGATCTACAAGGGTGAAGTTATTGGTTCACGTGCAGAGCGTGCTGAAAAGGCACTTGCTGAAGCACGTGCACCAAAGCCAGAGCGTCGCGGACCACGTACACCACGTGCTCCACGCGCTGAAGTTACAACTTCTCAAGCAGCTCCAGTTGCAGCAGATACAACTCCTGCAGCAACAGCTACAGAAGGAGGCGCTGAATAATGTTGATTCCTCGCAAGGTTAAGCACCGTAAGCAGCACCACCCATCGCGTTCAGGCGCATCAAAGGGTGGAACACAAGTTGCATTTGGAGACTTCGGTATCCAGGCACTTGCTCCTGCATATGTAACTAACCGCCAAATCGAAGCAGCGCGTATCGCGATGACTCGTTATATCAAGCGTGGTGGAAAGGTTTGGATCAATATCTATCCAGATCGCCCACTTACAAAGAAGCCTGCTGAAACTCGTATGGGTTCCGGTAAGGGTTCTCCAGAATGGTGGATCGCAAACGTGAAGCCAGGTCGCATTATGTTTGAAATTTCAGGCGTAACAGAGGCAGTAGCTAATGAAGCTATGCGCCTTGCGATTCACAAGCTCCCAATGAAGTGCCGCGTTGTAAAGCGTGAGGAGGCATAACCATGGCGATTACTAATGAAGAACTTCGTCAACTGACAGCTGAAGAGTTAACTACAAAGTTACGCGAAGGAAAAGAAGAACTCTTTAACCTTCGCTTCCAAGCAGCTACAGGTCAGCTTGAGTCACATGGCCGTCTCGGTGCAGTTCGTAAAGAGCTCGCTCGTATCTACACAATTATTCGTGAACGCGAACTAGGAATTGGAGGCGCTGCATAATGACAAATCCAACAGAAGATCGCGGATCTCGTAAGACTCGTGAAGGCATCGTTGTCTCAGACAAGATGGATAAGACCATCACCGTTGCAGTATCAAACCGTGTTGCACACGGTATGTACTCAAAGGTCATGAGCCGCACACACAAGCTCAAAGCACATGATGAGACAAACTCAGCAGGTACTGGTGACCGCGTATTGATCATGGAAACACGACCAATCTCAGCATCAAAGCGCTGGCGTTTAGTTCAAATCATCGAGAAGGCCAAGTAAGGGGCGAATAAAGAATGATTCAACAAGAATCCCGCCTACGCGTCGCGGATAACACAGGAGCTAAAGAGCTTCTATGTATTCGTGTACTCGGAGGATCAAAGCGCCGTTACGCAGGCATCGGTGACATCATCGTCTGTTCAGTCAAGGATGCAATCCCTGGTGGACAGGTTAAGAAGGGTGAGGTCGTAAAGGCTGTCATCGTTCGCACAGTAAAAGAACGACGTCGTCCAGACGGTTCTTACATTAAGTTTGACGAGAACGCAGCAGTTATCCTCAAAGCGGATGGCGAACCACGCGGAACTCGTATCTTCGGACCAGTTGCTCGCGAACTCCGCGACAAGAAGTTCATGAAGATCATTTCACTCGCTCCGGAGGTGCTCTAACCATGGCGAAGATTAAGAAGAATGACGAAGTTTTGGTTATCGCTGGCAAGAACAAGGGCGTAACCGGCAAGGTCCTTCATGTAGATGGAGTCCGCGTAACTGTTGAAGGCGTTAATCGCATTCAGCGCCACACAAAGGAATCAACGACTGAACGTGGCGTCAAAGTTGGCGGAATCATCACACAAGAAGCATCAATCCATATTTCAAATGTCATGGTCGTAGATGGGGATGGCAAGGCAACACGTCTTGGCGTTCGCGTAGATGACGAAGGCTCAAATGTTCGTATCTCACGTCGCACAGGAAAGGACATCTAATGACAACTACAACTACAGATGTTCGCTTAAAGGCTCGTTATAAGAGCGAGATCCAAGCTACGTTGAAGGGCGAATTTGGATATAAGAATCCAATGCAGATTCCTACACTCGTAAAGATTGTCGTCAACATGGGTGTTGGTGAAGCTGCTCGTGATTCAAAGTTGATCGAAGGAGCAATCCGCGATCTCGCAATCATCACCGGTCAGAAGCCACAGGTCACTAAGTCACGCAAGTCAATCGCGCAGTTCAAACTTCGCGAAAACATGCCAATTGGTGCACACGTAACACTTCGCGGAGATCGTATGTGGGAGTTTGCAGATCGTCTTCTCTCAATCTCACTACCTCGTATCCGTGACTTCCGTGGTCTTTCTCCAAAGCAGTTTGATGGCAAGGGCAACTACACATTCGGTCTTACCGAGCAGGTTGTATTCCCAGAAATCGAGCAGGACAAGATCGACCGCACACGCGGTATGGATATCACTGTTGTAACTACAGCTAAGAACGATGACGAAGGTCGCGCACTACTTAAGGCGCTCGGCTTTCCTTTCAAGGAGGCATAAGAATGGCTAAGACATCACTCAAGGTTAAAGCTGCTCGCAAGCCGAAGTTCAAGGTTCGCGGTTATACACGTTGTCAGCGTTGCGGCCGTCCGCACTCTGTCTATCAAAAGTTTGGAATCTGTCGCGTCTGTTTCCGTGAAATGGCGCACCGCGGTGAGCTTCCAGGTATTACAAAGGCGTCTTGGTAACAACTACAACGAATAAAGTCCTGACAAATTGTCAGGAAACTAATTTGAGAAAGGCCACAGGCCACGTATGACAATGACAGATCCAATCGCAGACATGTTGTCTCGTCTGCGCAACGCGAACTCTGCCTACCATGACACGGTTTCAATGCCGTCTTCATCGGTCAAGGTTCGAATTGCAGAAATCCTCAAGCAAGAGGGTTACATTGCAGAATACCGCGTTGAAGCAATGGCAACAGGAGTAGGTAAGAACCTAACTCTCGATCTTAAATTCGGCACAAACCGTGAGCGTTCAATCGCAGGTCTTCGCCGTGTAAGTAAGCCAGGACTTCGCGTTTACGCAAAGTCAACTGCGCTTCCTAAGGTTCTTGGTGGACTCGGAGTTGCAATCATCTCCACATCATCAGGACTTCTTACAGATAAGCAGGCCAATAAGAAGGGTGTAGGCGGAGAAGTTCTCGCTTACGTATGGTAAATCTCTGATGTCACGTATTGGTCGTATGCCTATCACCGTTCCAAGCGGTGTCGAAGTTTCAATCACTGGTCAGAACGTTGCAGTGAAGGGACCTAAGGGTTCACTCGCAATTGCAGTTCCATCACCTATCCAGGTTTCACAAGCAGATGGTGTTATCACCGTTGCTCGTCCAAATGAAGAGCGCGTAACTCGTTCACTTCACGGCCTATCTCGCTCACTCGTAGCGAATATGGTTGAAGGTGTAACAACTGGTTACTCACTCATAATCAACATCGTCGGTGTTGGTTACCGTGTTGCTGAAAAGGGCAAGGATCTTGAATTCCAGCTCGGCTACAGCCACCCAATTCTTTTCCCAGCTCCAGAAGGAATCACCTACAAGGTTGAATCTGCTACAAAGTTGATTATCAGCGGAATCGATAAGCAGCTTGTCGGCGAGACAGCAGCGAAGATTAAGAAGCTTCGCAAGGCTGATCCTTACAAGGGCAAGGGCTTGCGTCTTGAAGGCGAAGCAGTTCGTCGCAAGGCTGGAAAGGCAGGTAAGAAGTAATGGCAATCGGAGTTAGAGTCCGTAAGGGATCTGCGACTAATGCGCGTGCACGTCGTGCATTCCGTCTTCGTAAGAAGATCTCAGGCACACCATCACGTCCACGCCTAGTCGTTTCACGTTCATCACGTCACCTCTTCGTACAGGTTATTGATGACACTCAGGCAAAGACACTTGCTTATGCATCAACAATGGAAGCAGACCTTCGTAAGGCATCTGGCGATAAGACAGATAAGTCGAAGCAGGTCGGAGCACTCATTGCTGAGCGCGCTAAGAAAGCTGGAATTTCTACAGTTGTTTTTGACCGCGCAGGTAACAAGTACCACGGTCGCATTGCAGCAGTTGCAGATTCTGCACGAGAGAA
>JBIICC010000063.1:0-5109 GCA_044239085.1 Candidatus Planktophila sp. | reverse complement strand
GGAAGTCATTCACATCGCTCGCTGCGATCAGAAGATTGCATCTTGTTATGTAGAAATCGGTGAGGGAGAGAAAGCTCTTGAAGCTGCGCGTAAAGCGATAGATGTCTTTGAAACTGCACACGACCATACCCGCGAAACATTTGCGCTCTTTGAGTACGGCAAAGCTGAAGTTCTTCTAGGCAAGCTAGAAGATGGCCTAGCAACTCTTGATGGTGTGCTTCAGATTATCGCTGATGACGAACCAAAGGATTTCGACTTTATCCTCGATATTGAAACCCGCATGGTTACAGTGATGCGTCAGTTAGGCCGTATGGATGAAGCTGATGAAGTTGAAAGACGCCTTGCATCAGTTCGTGAAGCACTTAAGGAAGATGAAGCGCCCAATGAAGATGGATTTACAGCGCCTCTTTAAGATTTACGTGGCAAGTGCTGCAAGGCCCAGTGGTACATAGCTATTGCGCCTGCAGCTGATGCGTTCATAGAACGTGTTGAGCCATATTGCTCGATTGCATAGAGAACTTCGCAGATCTCGATTCCTTCATCTGACATTCCAGCGCCTTCTTGGCCAAAGAGAAGAACACATCTCTCTGGCAGCGCTGCGCCCTCGAGGTGCTTAGAAGAAGGCACATTATCGATACCGATAATTGGGACTTTATTCTCCTTGCACCACTGTGCGAATTCGGCCACTGTCGGGTGATGCAGGACATGCAGGTAACGATCGGTGACCATTGCACCGCGCTTATTCCAATCACGCTTGCCGATGATATGAACCATAGCAACATTAAATGCATTTGCGGTTCGCACAACTGAACCAATATTTAAATCATGCTGCCAATTCTCAATTGCAATCTGTAATTTATGTCTCTTTGAATCGAGATCAGCGACAATCGCTTCAACGCTCCAATAGCGATAGTGATCCAAGACGTTGCGTCGGTCACCATTTTCAAGGAGCTCTGGGTCATATTGCGCGCCAGTTGGCCAAGGCTTCCCATGTGGTCCAACGCCTACAACGGGAAAAAATTCACCGGGTCCAATGACGGCAGGTGTATTGATTTCCATGGTTGCACTCTAAACTTAATTCACTGCAATTACCAAAGTTTTCTTTCCCGAGGAGCCCCATGAAGAAGTGCACTGCAGTATTTTTCTGCCTTCTTCTTATTGCCCCTACATTTCTTTCAACACCGGCCAGCGCACTTGATCCAAAGAGCGTTGCATCTGTCTTCACGAAGTACATCGAGAATAAAGGTTTAGCTAATCCTTCGGTCGTAGTCATTGATGGCCAAACAGGTGAGATTGTCTTTGAAAAGAATCCAAACTCATTGAGAAAACCTGCTTCACTACAGAAGTTATTTACTGGGGTTGCAGCTGTAAACCACCTACAGATGGATCAGACCTTCACGACATCCCTCTGGAGCGGAAGCGATAGTAAGACCGTTGTCATCCAAGGTAGTCGCGATCCCTGGGCTTCTCCATACACCTCAACGGCAAAGAAATTCGGTCGAACCTCACTGCCCAGATTTGAGTACTACGCGCTAAAGACTTTGAAAGAGCTGAATGGCGGCGGGGTGAAGAAAGCAACAATTTATTACTCACGACTCTTTGCAGGAGATGTCGCAACGATAAAAACACTCTTTCGCAAGCATGGCGTCACTGCACTAATGAAGCCAGTGAGTGCGCAGGAAGCAGTAGAGCGCTCATCGACCTTAGTCATCGATTCAACATCTCCTACGCTCGAAGACATGCTTAATTTCGCGCTCGTCTGGAGCGACAATGTTCTATCGGAGCGAATTGCTCGCCTTGCATCTTCTGCTGCGGGCAATGGCCTCTTCGAATCAGGAGTTGAGGCAACATTTAATGAACTCCTCACTTCCTTTGATTTAGATACAACAAAAGTAGTTGTCAAGGATGCAAGTGGACTTTCGCGAAAGAATCGCGTGACAGCCAAGCAAATGGCAGAGCTTTTAGTCAAAATTCGTGATGAAGGTAAATATGCGCCAGTAGTTAACGGTCTTCCAGTTGGTGGAATTTCAGGCACCTTAGAGAAGAGATTTGTGAAGACTGCACCTAGCGCGGTTGGGCTTGTGAAGGCAAAGACGGGTACCTTAAATGGAACAGCGAATTTAGCGGGATATGTTGAATCCGGAGATCATGAATATGCATTTGTCATCATCGCCGATAAGTTACCACGCACTTATTCAGCAGGAGAAAGAGCCCGTGCGATAGTTGATCGAATCCTTGGCAAAATCGCGGCACCATTTATTGCGCTCTTTAATTTAGATGAGGCAGAAGGTGAAAGCGAAGTTGAAACTGAAGCAGAACTAGTTAGTTCTGAAACACCTTAACTGAGCCTTCATAACAAGCAACCCAAGTTCTATTGGTCTCATTATCGTAGGTAATTCCGATTGGCTCTTTGCACACTTTGATTCTCTGTACCTTCGATAAATCTGAAGAACGTAACTTGGTCACTGTCCCGCTGGTGAAGTTAACAACGAAGAGTGCAGAACCATCTCCGCTGATTGCCAAACTTCTAGCGGTAGCGCCAGTCTTGACGCTCTTTATTGCGTGATTAGCTTCAAGGTCCCAGGAGATAACTCTTCCTGAAACATTAAGGGTTGCATAAAGGGTCTTGTTATCTGGTGAGAGCTCTACTGCGCGTGGATTTACACCGATAGGAATGAGGGTCTTGCTGAAGTCGGTGAGATCAATTCGGTGGATATTGCTTCCACCCATCTCAACAACATAGGCGTAAGTGCTATCAGCAGAGATTGCTATTCCACGTGGGTAGCGACCAATCTTGATCGTCTTTACAACCTTCTCTTTCTCAACCGAGATAACCGAGACTGTGTAAGAACACCAATTGCTGACCAAAATATATTTATTGTCAGGTGTCACCTTTACAACTTTAGGCACTGATCCAACTGGGTAGACGGCATCTATTTTGAGTGTCTCTAGATCTAAGCGCGATAAGTAGCTCTTGTCATAGCCATCAGCTGGAGAACACTTGTCGGTTCCTTCCTTAGTGAATCCTTTTCCGTACATCGCATAATTGGTGAAGTAGAGATATTTACCATCAGGTGAATACGCTCCTTCCACTGGAGAACCTTTATGCACGCCGCTAAAGCCTGAAATACCAAGAGACGCAAAATCAACTGTGTCTCTTACATTCTTAACGAGCTCCATTGATTCAGAGTCGAAGATTGAAACGCTATGGCTGTACATCATGTTGTGGGCGCTTACTAACCCAGTTTGTGAAGCAGCAACTGATTTAGGAGTCAAGCCTCCGGTAAATGTCTTAACCAATTTCATCTTGCTCTCAGTGAAATCACTCGCAGGTGCTGGTGAGATTGCCGCAGATGTAACGAGCGCAAAGATAGAGATGCCGGCCGCGATCTTTACTGTGCGCATGCCGGCAAGAGTACTACCGGGGAGCAGCAGCCACAGAAGCAGTAGCTGTTGAAGAAACGTTGGATGTAATTGGAGTGATATCGGCAACAGCTTCCTTAAAGGGAACTGAGAATTGAGATGAATTTGGCTGTCAGTGCTGGGTACTCTAAGTGTGTGAACCTAGTCCGCGCCTATGTAGATCTGATGAAATTGCGCGTAGTAGAGCTTCTCATCATCACAACTCTTCCGGCAATGGTTTTAGCTCAGAAGGGCCTTCCTGATTTTGGTCTCGTTGCAGCAACGTTGATTGGCGGAACACTCGCAGCCGGTGCATCAAATGCATTTAACATGGTGATTGAAGCAGAGACCGATAAGTTGATGGCGCGAACTTCAAAGCGGCCGCTAGTACTCGGCACCGTTTCGAAGAGAAACGCCACAATATTTGCATCGCTTCTTACAATTCTCTCGCTCGCAATTTTTGAGATTTATACAACTCACTTAGCAACCCTTCTGACTGCTCTCGCAATTTTCTATTATGTAGTTATTTATACAATCATTCTGAAACCAAATACTTCACAGAATATTGTCTGGGGTGGAGCTGCTGGATGCATGCCAGTTCTCATCGGTTGGGCAGCAGTCACAGGATCACTGACTTTAGTCCCCGTCGCATTCTTCTTTGTTGTCTTCTTCTGGACTCCACCGCATTTCTGGGCGCTGGCAATTAAATATAAAGACGATTACTCCGCCGCTGGTATTCCAATGCTGCCTTCAGTCTCTTCGCAATCAAATGTCATTAGCCAGATGTGGTTTCACACAATTGCGATGGTTGTCTCATCGGCTGCGATGATTCAGCTGGCGGGTTTACCAATCTGGGCTTTCTGCGCAAATGTATTACTTGGCGCAGTGTTTACCTTCCAGTTATTTGCACTTAAAGAGAATTCAGAGAATTACAACAAGGTAGCTGCAGGAATTTTCCATTGGTCAATCACGTATTTGAGTTTATTCTCAATCTTGCTGGTGGTTGCTCAACTCTTAAGTGCTTGATCTAAATCCTTAATCAGATCATCAACATGCTCGAGTCCAACAGATAGACGCAGCACCGAAGGCGTAATGCCCATCTCTGCCTGAACTTCAGGGCTCAGACGTCTGTGTGTAGTCGAAGCTGGATGAGTAATAAGAGATTTGCTATCACCTAAGTTATTAGAGATATCGATAATCCGAAGTGAATCCATAAATTTAAAGGCTTCTTTCTGGGAACCTGCAAATTCGATTCCTAAGGTTGTACCGCCAGCCTTCATCTGCTTCTTAATTACTTCGCGATCTGGATGGGAATCAAGGCCTGGGTATCGAACAGATTTAATTGCCTTATGGCTCTCTAGGAATTCTGCAATTGTCTGCGCGCTTTCGGCCATACGAGTAACACGTAAATCCATTGTTTCAAGTGACTTTACCAAGACCCAAGCGTTAAAAGCGCTCAGCGATGGTCCAGTATGGCGAGTAAATGGAATCAATTTTTCATAGATATATTCGAAAGACCCGAGTAGCGCACCAGCAAGCACACGACCCTGACCATCGATATGTTTTGTTGCCGAATACATAACAACATCTGCACCGAGTTCCAGTGGCTTCTGTAATACAGGCGATGCCATGGCATTATCAACAATTACCGTCGCACCAACTTTATGCGCGAGGTCACTTACATAGCGGATATCAACGATTTCCATC
>JBIICC010000062.1:0-5155 GCA_044239085.1 Candidatus Planktophila sp. | reverse complement strand
GCGCTGTTGTTGGAATTCAATCAGCCTCTGGTTATGCCGAAGGCCGCCCACTCAGCACATCTTGGCGAGGGTAAATACGCCGTTTTTCAGTATGCGAGAAAGCCGGTAGTATTCGCATCCGCAGTAAACAATTCCATAAGCGTGCGTAGCTCAACGGATAGAGCATCTGACTACGGATCAGAAGGTTAGGGGTTCGAATCCCTTCGCGCGCACAAGTTAAGCTCTCGGTGCCTTTCACACCGAGGGCTTTTCTTCTTTTTCAGGCCTGGAACAAGTTCCAAGTTTCATCTAGCGCCCCATGCCTTTCTGGGGCAGAATCTCGCAATGAGAAGCCGACGCTTACTATCTATCGTCTTGTCGCTTCTCCTGACCGTAAGCCTTGCAGGATGCGGTGAAAGCTCTAAGTCATATCCATCCTTTAAAGAAGATGGTGTCTTCTTCGCCGCTCCAAAAACTTGGACGGGTATATCAACATCTACTTTAAATAAGTATGAGAAGAAATCTGAAAATGCGGAAGCAGGTTCACGTCAAGCGCTTGTCAGGTGGCAGATTGCCTATTCAACAGATCCGAAGTTTAAGGTTTCTCAAGTCTTTAATTTAATTGCTCCTTCACAACCCTTAGCTTTCGCTCGAGTCCGCGACCTATCTGCAACAGAGTTCAATGAGTATTCCTATAACTCATTGCGGGATGTAATTGTGCCCGTCACCAAAATACTTGAGGGTGATGTTTCAGGCACGCCTGACTTTAAGATTTTGCGTGACCGGGAAGTAGTAGAAGAAGGCGCTCGCGGATTGCAGACCATCTATCGCTTTACATTTGAAGGTGTAACTCAAACTTTCAATCAGATATCACTTCTATCAAATGATCGCTTAACTTTGTATCTCCTCGTAGTTAGATGCGAAAGCGCGTGCTACAAGGAGAATAAGAAAGAGATTGAAGAAATCGTTACTTCATATACGGTACAGGGAGCAAAATGAGCCAGCTAGAGAACCGCACAAGTAGGCCTCGCGATACTGATCGTAAAACTCGTATTCATCTCTCTTTCTACGACCGCATCAAGTTCTTACTATTCTTCGGTCTTACCTATCTCATACTGACCTGGTCAAGCCTGGCAGATAATCCAATATTGAGTGTTGAAGATGCGCTCAATGAGACAGCTCGCACTAAATCTTGGTTAATCGTCCTCGCTGTTATCGAAGTTATCCGCCAACTTCACTTCATACTTGCAGAGTTGTTGGCTCCATATCACGGTATTTGGAAGCGCTACTTTGACTTTGTCGATCGCCAGATACATCGCTTAAGCGATTGGACCCGTTTTCGCCTCTCCCGTGCTATTAAATGGGCGCTTATCATCTTCCTTCTTGCAGTCATTCTTGGTGCAATTTATGACGAGCCACCGGTAAAGGCGCTCTTCTTAGCACCGAAGGCATTCCTTTCAGCGTTGCCGTTTTTGGCACAGCTCATGTTTGCTGTTGTCTTTATTGTTATTCAATTTGCAGCGCTCTTCTATTTCTTAAGTCGTGGCGGCGTTGATACATATTTCCCAGATGACATTCGCACCCGCTTTAGCGATGTATGGGGGCAAGACCATGTTCTCAATCGCATCCGTGAAAACTTGCTCTTCCTCGAGACTCCAGAAGAGATCGAAAAGCATGGCGGATATGTGCCGGGTGGAATTCTTTTGTGGGGCCCTCCTGGTACAGGTAAGACTCTGATGGCTGAATCAATGGCTGGAGAAACTGGAAAACCATTCGTCTTCGTTGATCCAGGCGCATTTACAAATATGTTTATTGGTATCGGAGTCCTCAAGGTGAAGAGCCTCTTCCGTAAGCTTCGTAAATTGGCGCTGCGTTACGGTGGCGTAGTTGTCTTCTTTGACGAGGCAGATGCACTTGGTAATCGCGGGATTATTACTCAAGGTGGGCCACAGCGAACCTCCACTATGAATAAGTCAAAGATCTTTGAAAGTAACTGCCACGGTGGTACCTATTTATCTGAATCCGCAGTCTCTGCGATTACCCGCGAGAAGTTTGTTATGGGTGGTGCTGCAGGCGGTGGTGGTGGTTCGGGAACTCTGCAAGCGTTACTAACTGAACTTTCTGGACTTAAGAAGCCACGCGGCTTCTTCAATCGTATTGTCCGACGCACCTTAGGTATGCGACCTAAGAATCCTCCTAAGTATCGAATCCTTGTTGTGATGGCTACCAATATGCCGGAGTCTCTAGATGAAGCGCTCCTTCGTCCCGGACGTATTGATCGTATGTATCGCGTTGGATACCCAAGCAAGGCTGGACGTGTCCGCACTTATGAAGGCTACTTATCAAAAGTTTCACATTCACTTACTGCAGAAGAGATAGACAAGATTGCCACGATTACTCCGTATGCAACGGGCGCAACAATTAAGGACACCATTAACGAAGCGCTCATCATGGCGATTCGTAATGGTCGTACATCAATTGAATGGCCTGACATCATCAAAGCCAAGCAGCAGAAAGAGCTTGGACCATCTGAGGATGTTGAATACATCGAACGCGAACGACATGCAGTTGCTGTTCACGAAGCTTGCCATGCAGTCATGGCGCATCGCACTCGCCAACATATGTCCATTGATTTAGCGACCATTGAAAAAGGTTCTGACTATTTGGGAATGGTTGCGAGTATTCCGCCAGATGATCAATTCACGCGCTGGAAGAGTGAATACCAATCAGATATTTTGGTATCTCTTGCATCCCTTGCAGGCGAGCGAATGTTCTTTGAAGGAGATAACTCATCCGGTGTTTCGGGTGATCTAGAAAGCGCAACCACCATCGCATCCTTAATGGAAGGTCATTGGGGAATGGGTTCAACTATTTCTTCACATGTCAGCAACCGTCGCTTTGAGATGGGCGCACCTGGCGGCGGAAAAGGAAAAGATGACACTGAAAAGCAGATGCGAATGGCCCTTAGCGATCGCATTGAAGAGAACCTAGGTACTTTGCTCGTTCAAGCTGAAGAAATCTTGCGCGAGAATCGCAATCAAGTATTGGCTCTAGCCCACGCTCTAGAGACATTTAAAACTATGTCGGGAGAAGATGTAGCTGCCGTCATTGAAGGTGTACAAGGCTCAGTTGTTGACGGTCGCCCCTACCTTGATCCATCTTTCCTGTCCGAGATCGAGAAGTATCACGCCGCATCTGTTGTTGCTCATCGCGAACATAGAGTTCCAGATGTGCGCTTACCAGCTATTCCGATTACAGGGCGTCCATCACTGTAATTGTTTCGCCAAGTACTAACTCTGAAGCAATGGGACGCCAAGCCTGGCTATTGTCATTGACCATATGTGCATCCCAATCTGCTCGCGTGCTCCAGATCTCCCAGACATTTACGACATCTGATTTCTGGGTATCGCGATAGATCTCAATGAATTCGCAGCCCTGTTCTCCACGAATGACCGTAATGTGCTTGGATAGCGCATCAACAAACTCGTCAAATTTTCCGGGTTTAACATCAATGGCGACAAATAGAAATACTTTCGGCATTAGCAAACCCTACAGGAAGACTTATGATTAACACATGTCCACTTTGGCTATTGATATTGGCGCTACTAAATTCGCGATAGCAATCGTAAGCGCAGCCCGAGAGGTCTCTCTCCGTCGAGAGATTCCAGCATCTCAACTCTGGGATGGTCTTTCTCAAGTGCTAAAAGAAATCGCAAGTGACACCTCTATAAAAATTTCACATATTGGAATTGGTAGCGCCGGCCCTATTAACACCCAGAGCGGAACCATTAGCCCAGTAAATATTTCAGCGTGGCGAGAATTTCCGCTCGTCGATAAAGTCCAAGAGATTTTTCCTGGCGCTCGGATAAAGATGGTCGGAGATGCTGTTGCTCTAGCAGTTGCAGAGCATGCGATTGGTGCAGGTAAAGGTTCTCGAAATATGTTGGGGATGGTTGTCTCAACCGGAATCGGCGGCGGCATCATTGTCAATGACCAACCCCTAGAAGGTGATTTCGGTAATGCAGGATTTTTTGGGCATAATGTTGTTGGAGATTACGAAGGTGGATGTAATTGCGGGCGAATTGGTTGCGTAGAAGGTTATGCATCAGGAGTCAGCATGGTTCGCGTTGCTAAGAAGAGTGGTTGGAACGGTGAAGACTTTGTCACACTCGCAGATGCTGCTCGTGCAGGTAATGCAGATGCGATTGCTGCCATTGCATTCGGTACAGAGCATTTAGCAAAGGCGATAATCAATATTGCTCAGATCTTTGACCTCCATTGTGTTGTTGTAGGTGGAGGAGTTACTGAAGCGGGGGATATCTATTGGTTACCCCTACAAAAAGCCCTTCTATCGCACTCAACTTCTCTTAATCTTGTTCAACCGATAAAGTTGCTTCCTGCGCAATTACAGCGCGATGCAGGTTTGATAGGAGCGGCAATGGTGGCGGGTCTTGAGTAACTTCACACTCTCAATCGATTGCGGTGGTCTCTTTATTAAGAGCTGCGTTCTTGATGATTCGGGAACTATGCATGCTGCCCCCACTCGTATCGAAACTCCTTACCCACTTACAACTGAGCGCTTTCTAGAGACTGTAAAGCAGATTGCAGATTCACTTCCAAAGGCAGCGCGAGTTACCGTTGGCGTTCCAGGGATGATTCGTAATGGTGTCGTGGTTGCAACCCCGCATTACATCAATGACGCTGGTCCGCACACCCGCATGAGCCAAGAGCTAAAGGATCAGTGGTGGGGCTTTGATGTTCAAGCGGCAATTGAGGATAAGCTCGGAATTCCTACAAAGGTACTCAACGACGCGGAAGTACATGGCGCAGGCGTTGTAACTGGATCAGGGTTGGAGATTGTTCTTACCCTTGGAACTGGACTTGGATTTGCGGTCTTCCACGGCGGAAAATTATCGCCACACTTTGAACTTTCACATGCAACAGTTCGTAGAAATACAACGTATGACACCTGGATTGGTGATCGCGAACGGCGCCGAATGGGTAATACCTTCTGGTCTCGACGCGTGCGCCTGATGGTTTCAGAGTTGCGCCCTGTATTTCTCTGGGACCGCCTCTACATAGGTGGCGGAAATTCACACAGCATTCAGCAGCGCGATTTAACACTGATGGGCGATGATGTCGTCATTGTTCCGAACTCCGCCGGTGTTGCCGGTGG
>JBIICC010000061.1:0-5324 GCA_044239085.1 Candidatus Planktophila sp. | reverse complement strand
AAGAAGATGGAGCAAGGTGCACAAGCTGGCGACCTACTTCTTGAGAAGTTACTTGCTGATCTTGATATTCCAGTTCCAGATGAAATCGTTCTCGATGAGGTCAATGATCACCTCGAAGGCGAAGGTCGCACGGAAGATGCAGACCACCGCGCTGAAGTTGATGGGCAAGTTCGCGCATCAATTAAATCTGACTTCCTTCTCGATGCAATCGTAAAGACTGAAGAAGTTCAGGTCTCTGAAATTGAATTAACTGAGTACCTAATCCGTATGTCACAGCGCTACGGAATGGGACCAGAACAATTCGCACAAGAACTTCAGAAGGCTGGGCAAATTAGCCAAGTTGTTGCTGAAGTAACTCGCGCAAAGGCACTCGCATCAGTTCTTGGTCGAGTCGCAGTTGTCGACAAGTCTGGCAATGCAGTTGACCTCGAGGCGCTACGTCCGGCACAAGGGCTTCCAACTGAGCCAGCAGCTGAATAAATCTTTAGCCGTTAGCGAACATCAGCCCTTTTAGGCGTTATCTCGCGAATTTGGGAAGCATTTTCATGCCCGCATTGTTAAGGTCAATACAGGGCCAAAGTTAAGGTCAACTAGGTAAGAGTTATCGGAAGGATGAAACGTGGATTTTAGTAACCCACAGGACAACACAACTGTTGCCCGCTCAGTCGGTTCAGAACCATTTGGACTCGGCGATCAGATTTATAGCCGCTTGCTTCGCGAGCGAATCATCTTCCTTGCCGGCGAAGTTCGCGACGAGATGGCTAACGCAATCTGCGCACAGATGCTTCTCCTTGCTGCAGAAGATGCAGAGAAAGACATTTACCTTTACATCAACTCACCTGGTGGATCAGTAACTGCAGGTATGGCGATTTACGACACTATGCATTACATCAAGAACGATGTTGCAACTGTGGCAATGGGAATGGCTGCATCAATGGGCCAATTCTTGCTAACAGCTGGCGCACCAGGAAAACGTTATGCAACTCCTAACGCACGTATCTTGATGCACCAACCACTGGGTGGCATTGGTGGTACTGCTACAGATATTCGTATTCAGGCAGAGCAGATGGCAATCACAAAGCAGACAATGTCTGAGCTCAATGCAAAGCACACAGGCCAACCACTTGAAAAGATCATCGCAGATTCAGATCGCGATAACTGGTTCAATGCAAAGGATGCCCTTGCATATGGATTTATCGATCACATCGCCACCAACGAAGGCCAGATTGCGGGAGGTAAGAAGTAATGAAGCACATTCAAGAAATTACGAACCGCTACGTTCTTCCAACCATTGAGGAGAAGACCGCTTACGGATACAAGCGCCTCGACCCTTACACAAAGTTATTCGAAGAGCGCATCATCTTCTTGGGCCAGCCAATTGATGACACCGTCGCAAATGACGTTATGGCGCAGTTACTTACCCTCGAGTCAATGGATCCAGATCGCGACATCTCGATCTACATCAACTCACCTGGTGGATCATTTACAGCGCTCACAGCGATTTATGACACGATGCAATTTGTACGCCCAGATATCAACACAATTTGTCTTGGCCAAGCTGCATCTGCTGCTGCAATCATCCTTGCGGGTGGAACTAAGGGAAAGCGTTACGGCCTAGAGCACTCACGCATTCTCATCCACCAACCTTCATCTGAAGGTGGGGGACAGGCATCAGATATCGAGATCCAGGCACGCGAAATTCTTCGTATGCGCGGACTTCTCGAAACAATGCTTGCAAAGCATTCAAATAAGACTGTCGAAGAGATTGAGAAAGATATCGAGCGCGACAAGATTCTTACTGCGGCGGAAGCTGTTGAATACGGAATCATCGATAAGGTAATGGCTTCACGAAAGGCTAAGCCACAGGCTTAATTTTTCTTTACAGGGGAGCGTTCGGTTCGAATATGTTAAAGAAATATTTCGAACCGGGCGCTCTTCTCTCTTTCGCGGGATATCGAAATTTGATGATCTCCGCAATTCTCACAATGGTTGCAATGTCGGCATTCCCGATTGCCTTAGCTGTCACCGTTCTCGATGCTGGCGGTAGTGCAACAACACTTGGATTAATTCTTGGGGCGCGGGTGCTCTCAGGAGTATTGATGGCACCTATTGGTGGAGTATGGGTAGATCGTCTTCCTCGAAAAACAATTCTGATTGTCTCCGATGGCTTCAGGGCAATCATGGGGAGCGTTGTAGTTTTCTTCAACCCCGAGAACATCTCTATGTACATCCTCGCAGCAATAGTGGTCCTAATGGGCATTAGCGATGCATTTGGATCTCCTGCATCCTCAGCAATCATCCCAAGTCTCTTGCCTGATCATCTACTTCCTTCGGGAAATGTCTTGCGCGGAATTGCTTTAAAAGGTTCGATGATTGCAGGCCCTGGAATCGCTGGAATTATTGTCGTTTCACTTGGTACTCATGCAACATATTTAGCAACCTCCTTATTTTTCTTGGTAGGTGCAGTGCTTCTAATCCGAATCGATGAAGGCCCAGTTGTTGCAGATCCAGATAAGAAGAGTCATTTCACTAAAGAACTCCGTGAAGGGTTGCGCGTAGTTTGGTATTACAAGTGGATTGCGGCGATGATTTTGATGGCCACCCTTCAGCTCATGTTGGTCATTGGTGTTGAAAATGTTCTCTTGCCCGTCATCACTAAACGTGACTTCGGTACTGCATCTGTCTATGCAACATCAGCTGCACTCTTCAGTTTGGGTGGAGCGATATCAGCAATTATCTTCATCAAGATAAAAGTTAAGAATCCCGGTTTAGTTTCTGTTGTTGTGTGGGGCTTATTTATTCTCGCACCACTTGTACTGGCCTTCCCCGCTTCAAAGTGGATGATCTTCCTTGCTTACTTTGCTGCAGGTTTCTCTGTTGGTCCATGGGAAGCATTCTGGGCAACACAAGTACAACGCGAAGTACCACCTGAATATCAAGGAAGGGTTTTCAGTATTGATTACATGGGAACTTGGGGATTGATGCCACTCGGAATGGCGTTAGCTGGTCCGATGGTCTCCCTATTTGGAGAACGAGAGCTACTCATTGGAGTCGCAATTTTCCATCTCTTTATCTGCGCGGTTGTACTCCTTGTGCCAGGTGTGAAAGAGATGAAGTCATCTCGTCCGCCGTATTCATCTATAGGCGAACAAAGTCAGGCTTAGTTAACGCCACATAAATCCAGGTTAAAAACTATTCTTTACCCATGTCCACACGAATTGGCGAGGCTAACGACCTCTTGAAATGTTCCTTCTGCGGCAAGACTCAGAAGCAGGTTAAGAAACTCATTGCAGGTCCTGGCGTCTATATCTGCGACGAGTGCATCGAACTCTGTAACGAGATCATTGTTGAAGAACTCTCCGAGGCATCGACACTTGGCTTAAGTGAACTTCCAAAGCCACAAGCAATCTTTGAATTTCTAGACCAATATGTCATTGGCCAAGATCGTGCAAAGAAGTCTCTCTCGGTTGCTGTCTACAACCACTACAAGAGAGTTCAATCAGGCGATTCTCGTAACGAAGATGGAATTGAATTAGCAAAGTCGAACATTCTTCTTCTGGGACCAACAGGGTGCGGTAAGACTCTCATGGCCCAGACGCTTGCTCGCATGCTTAACGTTCCATTTGCGATTGCTGATGCAACTGCCCTCACTGAAGCTGGATACGTTGGTGAAGATGTTGAGAATATTCTTCTGAAGCTTCTACAAGCTGCAGATTACGATGTAAAGAAAGCCGAAACCGGAATCATCTATATCGATGAAATCGATAAGGTTGCTCGTAAATCAGAGAACCCATCAATTACCCGCGATGTTTCGGGCGAAGGTGTTCAGCAAGCGCTCTTGAAGATTCTCGAAGGAACGGTTGCATCAGTGCCACCTCAAGGTGGACGTAAGCACCCACACCAGGAATTTATTCAGATTGATACAACAAATGTTCTCTTTATCGTCGGGGGTGCATTTGCTGGCCTCGATAAGATTATTGAATCACGTAGCGGATCAGCTGGCGTCGGCTTCGGTGCAGAACTTCAAACGTCTGCAGAAAAGAATCGTAAAGATATCTTTGCCGATGTCATGCCAGAAGATCTCTTGAAGTTCGGAATGATCCCCGAATTCATTGGGCGCCTTCCAGTTCTGACAAGTGTTGAGAATCTCGATAAGCCTGCACTCATGAAGATTCTTACTGAGCCAAAGAATGCTCTTGTAAAGCAATATCAGAAGCTCTTTGATCTCGATGATGTAGAACTAGAATTCTCTCCTGAGGCACTCGATGCTGTTGCAGATCTAGCCCTTGATCGCGGCACTGGAGCTCGCGGACTTCGCGCCATCATGGAATCAGTCCTTCTCGGCGTCATGTATGACATTCCAAGTCGTAGCGATATTGCAAAGGTAACTATCGAAAAGGCGTGCATTACAGAAAATGCTGCGCCTACCTTGGCCCCACGTACTGGCGATATTCCAAAGCGCTCATCTCGTCGCGAGAAGAGTTCTGAGGAGAAAAGCGCCTAAAACGTAAACTAGACTGCGCTCTATGTCCTCCGATAAGCGCGAACTAGCCTCGGCATTTACGCCGAGTGATATCGAAGGCCCGCTCTATAAAAAGTGGATTGATGCTGGTTACTTCACTGCCGATGCCAACTCTTCTAAAGAACCATTCACCATTGTTATTCCGCCTCCCAATGTCACGGGTAACTTGCACATTGGCCACGCGCTAGATCAGACGCTTCAAGATTGCTTAACGCGCATGAAGCGTATGCAAGGTTTCGAAGCGCTCTGGTTGCCAGGTATGGATCACGCGGGCATCGCTACGCAGAACGTTGTTGAGAAGCAGTTAGCGGCGAAGGGTCAGAGTCGTCACGATCTCGGCCGTGAAGAGTTTGTTAAGAAAGTTTGGGAGTGGAAAGCTGAATCTGGTGGACAGATTCTCGGCCAGATGAAGCGCCTCGGTGATTCAGTTGATTGGTCTCGTGAAGCATTCACGATGGATGAAAATCTCTCGAAGGCAGTACTAACAATCTTTAAGAAGTTATTTGATCAAGGTCTTATCTATCGTGCAGAGCGCATCATCAACTGGTGCCCACGATGTTTAACAGCTCTTTCAGATATTGAAGTAGAGCACCAAGATGATGCTGGTGAATTCGTTTCAGTCCGGTACGGCGAAGGCGAACAGAGCATCGTTGTTGCCACAACTCGCGCAGAAACAATGATGGGCGATGGTGCAGTAGCTGTGCACCCAGATGACCCACGCTATAAGCACATGATTGGTACCGAAGTTTTGCTCCCTCTTGTAAACCGCATGATCCCAATCATTGCCGATGAGCTTGTTGAT
>JBIICC010000060.1:0-5334 GCA_044239085.1 Candidatus Planktophila sp. | reverse complement strand
TGGCATTGCAACATAGGTGATCATCGATCCCATGTAGGAAATCAGCCCAGCAGTCCAGAGATTTCGAAAATCTGGGTACTTTTTGAGCGGAGTTAGGTCGATTGCAAACTTTGCCACCTGATAAAACTAGTGGAAAGTCTGGACCTCTGTTGGAAAACTCCCGGATCGAACTTCCTCCGCGAATTCTTGAGTGGCGGCCAACAGGTCCGCTCGCATATTTCGATATGCCTTTGCAAGCTTTGGTGGCTTTGCCGTAAATCCAGCCATATCTGTCCAGACCAATACCTGGGCATCGCATGCAGCTCCTGCACCGATTCCGATCGTAGGAATGGAGAGAGCTTCGGTGATTTTCGCAGCAAGTTCTGCTGGGACCAGTTCCAGAACGATGGCAAAGACGCCAGCTTTCTCCAGAGCGAGCGCCGCTTCCAATACAGCATCGCCATCGGTACGGCCCTGCACTTTATAGCCGCCCAGTTGATGAAGTGATTGCGGGGTGAGGCCTAGGTGGCCCATAACAGGAATTCCAGTTGAGGTTAACTTCTGCACAGTTGCAAGGTGTGCACCTTCAATCTTGACCGCCATTGCTCCAGCTTCCTTAAAGAAGCGAGTCGATGTTGCAAGTGCTTGTTCGGGCGAAGATTCATAAGAACCGAAGGGAAGGTCTGCGACAACCATGGCGCGCTGTGACCCACGTACAACTGCTCGGGTCAGTGGAATCAATTCATCGACCGTTACAGGGATTGTGTTCTCTTCACCTAAGAAATTATTTCCGGCGCTATCGCCGACAAGAAGTACGGGGATGCCAGCTTCATCAAAGATCGATGCTGTCATCTGTTCGTAGCTGGTGAGCATCGGCCATTTCTCACCACGGACCTTGGCATCGCGAAGGTCGGTAATTGTGACGCGACGATGGGACGCCCCGCCATACAGGGTTGTACTCATATTTATCTCCTGCCTCGAAGCCACTTGGCGTGGTCCCCGGGTCGACACAAATCGTACTCCCGATACTCTTGAACAATGAAGTTGAGGCTAGCGCTCGCGCAGATTAACCCCACGGTCGGTGACCTTGCGGGTAATGCCGCGCTAGTAAAGAGCGCAGCGCTGGATGCCCAGAAAGCTGGCGCACACATTGCGATATTCCCCGAGATGGTTCTGACCGGTTATCCCGTTGAAGATCTCGCTCTACGTCCATCTTTTCAAGTGGCTAGCAAGGCAGCGATTTCGCAGTTAGCTAAAGAATTAGCCCCAGAAATTGTCTGCATCGTTGGTTATCTCGATCAGGTAGATGGAAAGCCACAGAATATGGTGGCGGTCATCAGCGGTGGGGAAGTCAAAGCGCGTTATGCAAAGTGTCACCTACCTAATTACGGCGTCTTTGATGAGTATCGAAACTTCAAGGCGGGAAGTTCGACACTGGTGGTGCGCATTCACGGAGTCGATGTCGGAATAGCAATCTGCGAAGACCTCTGGATTGATGGAGGAATTACTGCACAACTTGCTGCGCGAAATCCGGGACTAGTTCTTGTTCCTAATGGTTCACCTTTCGAACGAAATAAGGATGATGTGCGCCTTGCCTTGGTTACTAAGCGCGCTCGCGAAGCGAAGGCGCCACTGGTCTATGTAAATATGACAGGCGGTCAAGATGACCTTGTCTTTGATGGCGACAGCATCGTTGTCGATCATGCAGGTGCAGTCATTGCTCGCGCTCCACAATTTGAAGATGGCGTGATGCTGGTCGATATTGATGTCGAAGTTGGAACTTCAAAACCTGATGTTGTTATCTCTGAAATACCCGTTGTGATTGAGAAAGCCTTGATTCCTGGAATTGCACATCGCCTAGGTGATGAGGAAGAGATCTGGAACGCGATTGTTGTTGGTCTTCGCGACTATGTTTCTAAGAATGGATTTACATCAGTACTCGTTGGCCTCTCTGGCGGAATTGATTCAGCGCTAGTTACAGCCCTGGCTATTGATGCCCTTGGCTCTGACCGGGTACATGCCGTTGCGATGCCAAGTAAGTATTCATCAGAACATTCCATTGCTGATGCTAAAGATATGGCGGAGCGCACCAGCATTGGTTTCCGCGTTGTCGAAATTCAGTCAATGGTTGATGCCTTCCGTAAAGAGGTAGAGCTCACCGGTTTGGCAGAAGAGAATCTCCAGGCGCGTGTTCGCGGCACAACTCTGATGGGAATCTCAAACCAAGAAGGCCATCTCGTTCTAGCTACTGGAAATAAATCTGAACTTGCCTGCGGATATTCAACTTTGTATGGCGATGCCGTCGGTGGATATGCGCCAATAAAAGATATCTACAAGGTCGATGTTTGGGCGCTCTCACAGTGGCGTAATAAAGTTGCAATAGCTGCGGGGCAAACTCCGCCAATTCCAGAGAATTCAATTACTAAGGCGCCAAGTGCCGAACTTCGCCCTGACCAGAAAGATTCTGATTCTCTTCCAGAATATGAAATTCTCGATAAGGTCTTAATGGCCTACGTCGATGAAGATATGGGCCACGACGAATTAATCACTGCAGGCTTTGATAAAGATTTGGTGAAGCGGGTTATTGCGATGGTGGATAAGGCTGAATATAAGCGCCGCCAATATCCGCCTGGCACGAAGGTCTCTAAGCGTGCCTTCGGTAAGGATCGACGCTTGCCAATGACCAGTAAGTGGCGCGAACTCTAGTTTTGTAACATAGCCGTAACTTCACTTTGGCACGATGGTGCCATGTCCCCACAGAATCAGAACATCAGCAAGCAGCAGGAGTTCGTACTTCGCACAATTGAAGAACGCGATATTCGCTTTATCCGACTCTGGTTTACAGATGTGCTCGGATATTTAAAATCTGTTGCGATTGCTCCTGCCGAGCTTGAGAATGCCTTTGAAGAAGGAATTGGATTCGACGGCTCTGCAATCGAAGGATTTGCTCGTCAATCCGAATCAGATATGTTGGCAAAGCCAGATCCTGCGACATTTACTATCTTGCCGTGGCGCGCTGAAGCACAGGGTGCAGCGCGAATGTTCTGCGATATCACCTTGCCGAATGGGGATGCATCACCAGCTGACCCTCGCAATGTTTTGCGTCGCACTTTAGATAAAGCCGCGAAGATGGGTTACACCTGTTACACCCACCCGGAGATTGAATTCTTCTTATTTAAATCACAACCTGAAAAAGGCGTTGCACCCGTTCCTGTCGATCAAGGTGGGTACTTCGATCACACACCTGCAGTTGTGGGACACGACTTCCGCCGCCAAGCAATCACGCTATTAGAGGCGATGGGTGTCTCTGTTGAATTCAGTCACCATGAAGGTGCCCCTGGACAGCAAGAGATCGATCTTCGTTATGCAGATGCTTTGAGCACTGCAGATAACATCATGACTTTCCGCCATGTCATTAAGGAAGTTGCTCTTAACCAGGGCTTCTACGCATCCTTTATGCCAAAGCCATTTACAGAACATCCTGGCTCTGGAATGCACACCCACGTCTCGCTCTTTGAAGGCGAGAAGAATGCTTTCTACGATAAAGATGCAGAGCTCAATCTTTCAACTGTGGGCCGTCAATTTATCGCCGGAATTCTGAAGCACTCAGCTGAGATCACAGCGATTACTAATCAATGGGTCAACTCTTATAAGCGCTTACAAGGCGGGGGAGAAGCGCCATCGATTATCAACTGGGGCCACAACGATCGTGGCGCACTTGTTCGTATCCCTATGTACAAGCCAAATAAAGAGAACTCAACTCGTATCGAATTCCGCTCACCAGATTCTGCATGTAACCCATATCTTGCCTACGCGGTGATGTTGGCTGCAGGTCTTAAGGGAATTGAAAAGAAGTATGTTCTCGAGCCATCTACTGATAACCAATTACTGCCATCAAATCTTGAGGAAGCTATTCTCGTTATGGAGAAGAGCGAACTCGTTCGCGAGACCTTGGGCGAGCATGTCTTTGAATACTTCCTGCGCAATAAGCGCGCTGAGTGGCAGGACTATCGCCGCCAGGTAAGCGCCTATGAATTAGATCGGTATTTGCCGGTCCTGTAACCGATTTTTCTCGAATATCACTTGTAGCCTTTATCCATGGCTAAAGAGATTAATACTAAGAAGATTCGTAACTACAACCTGATCGCAGGTTTCTTCCACCTCGCTCAAATGGCAGTGGTGCTTGTCCTATCGAGTGACTTCACCTTGCCAATCGTTGCCCGCTACGCAGCAGGACCTCCAGGAAGTGACTTTGCAGAACCTGTCACATTACTTGACGCCCCAATCGGCTTAACTGTCGCAATCTTCTTAGGTCTCTCTGCCTTCTTCCACTTCCTTGTAGCAAGCCCACAATTCTTCTCTCGCTATGCGGCAGGTCTTGCAGCGCATCGCAACTACTTCCGTTGGGTTGAATATTCAATTAGCTCATCAGTAATGATCGTTCTCATTGCACTCATCACTGGCGTCTCAGATGTTGTTGCAATCATCGGTCTCTTTGGCGTCAATGCTTCGATGATTCTCTTTGGATGGCTGCAAGAGAAGTATGAAGAACCTGGAAATGGTGGATGGCTTCCTTACATCTTTGGATGTATCGCAGGTGCTGTCCCATGGCTTGCAATTCTGTTCTACGTGCTTGCTGTTGGCGGCCCGAGTGACACCAAGGCACCTGCATTTGTCTATGGCATCATCTTCTCAATCTTCTTCTTCTTCAACACCTTTGCAATCGTTCAATACCTTCAATATAAGAAGGTTGGAAAATGGTCAGATTATTTGCGCGGAGAGAAGACCTACATAACGCTCTCACTCCTTGCTAAATCTGCACTCGCATGGCAGATCTTCTCGGGGACCTTGATTCCACCTCAATAAGGATGTGTTTGGAACCCACCTTGATTAGGTAAGCGTTGTCGGGCTATCCTGTAGCCACTATGAAGCTCCGCGGACTCCTCCTTATCCGCCGTAGCGAGGCCTAAAGACCGGTCTCCTCGCTGCGGAGTTTGGTGTTGCCGGTAAACACCGTAGGTAAACCAAACAAATTAGGAGCATAGAAAATGAATTTCCCAAAGCAGAAGCCTTCAAAGATGCCGGTGCATCGTTATGCGCCATTTATTCCTGTAGAACTTGAAGATCGCACCTGGCCAAGTAAGAAGATGACCACGGCGCCAAAGTGGTGTTCAGTCGATCTTCGTGATGGCAACCAGGCGCTGATCGACCCAATGGATACACCGCGCAAGCTTGCGATGTTTAAGTTACTCGTTGCAATGGGCTACAAAGAGATTGAAGTTGGATTCCCATCCGCATCTCAGACAGATTTCGACTTTGTCCGCAAGATTATTGATGAAGATTTGATTCCAGATG
>JBIICC010000059.1:0-5341 GCA_044239085.1 Candidatus Planktophila sp. | reverse complement strand
CGATATGGGTATCTACCCAATCGCTTTCTCGCAGCAATTCCTTGGTGATCCAAGTGAAATTCATGCATTTGGAAAGTTGCACCCAAATAAGATTGATGAAGAGACCCACACCTTTATGCGCTTTGCTAGCGGTGCACGTTCTAACTTCGTTCTCTCTGCTCGCACATCACTTCCAATCTGGGGCGCTGTATCGGGTTCAAAGGGCAGCATCTCCTTCGGAACACCTTGGTTTACACCTACATCAATTACGCTGCATGGAAATGGATTAGATGATCCCCTTGCAACATGGGTTGATGATCTAGGAATGCCTCAACACCTAGGGCTTATTCACCAAGTACATGCCTTTGCGCAATATCTCGAGCAGGGCTTACTAGAGGCACCTCTCTACTCTCATAAAGATTCACTTGCCAATATTGAGACATCACTCAAAATCGTTGATCAAATCGGAACAATTACTAAGTAAAATACTAAGTAGAGAATAGGATTTCGCACATGTCTAAGAAACTTCGTTTTGCAATTATTGGCGCAGGTCGCATCGGGTACGTTCATGCAGGCAGCGTCTTTGACAATCCCAACGCTGAGCTTGTCTATATCGTCGATCCTTTCACTGAGTCAGCTCAGAAAGTTGCAGCTGCTTT
Source organism: Candidatus Planktophila sp. (assembly GCA_044239085.1). Lineage (GTDB taxonomy): Bacteria > Actinomycetota > Actinomycetes > Nanopelagicales > Nanopelagicaceae > Planktophila. The sequence goes on along the minus strand of JBIICC010000059.1, from coordinate 4,703 downwards.
TGGTGGCGAGGTTGCCTCTGATCCAGAGGCGATTATTACTTCTGGAGAAATTGATGCCGTGATTATTGGCTCTCCTACTCCTACTCACGTTCCACTTCTTGCAACCGCAATCAAAGCTGGAGTCCATGCTCTGTGCGAAAAGCCTATCGATCTCGATATCAAGAACGTTGATTCGCTGCGCGATGTAGCTAACTCTGCAAAGACCAATGTCACCATCGGTTTTAATCGCAGACAGGATCCTCACTTCAAGGCGGTTAAGGCTCGTGTTGAAAAAGGTGAAATCGGCAAGGTCGAGCAAGTTGTGATTACAAGCCGCGACCCAGGACCTGCACCACAGGCTTATATTGCAATCTCTGGTGGAATCTTTAGAGATATGACAATCCATGACTTTGATATAGCGCGCTATTTTGTCCCAAATATCGTCGAAGTAACAGCTACAGGTACCAACAGCTTCTGCGATTACATCAAGGAAGAGAATGATTTTGACAATGTAAGCGTTTTACTTAAGGGAGCAGATAACGAGATTGTCACAATCATCAACTCACGTCATTCAGCTTATGGTTACGACCAGCGACTAGAAGTCTTTGGGGATAAGGGAATGCTCCAGATCAAGAATCTCACCGATACGACTGTGGAACTCTTCTCAAAGGATGCATCTGCTGCCGGGGAGCCTTACATGGACTTCTTCCTAGAACGATATGCGGCTGCATATCGCAATGAGCTTGCGCTCTTTATTAAGGGAATCTCTGAAGGAAAGAACCTTGGATCTACTTATGACGATGGCCGTGCTGCTTTAATCTTGGCAGATGCTGCACATGAGTCAGCTCGAACAGGTAAGAGCGTAAAAGTCTCGCTGTAATCCGGCGATTAATCTGGAAAGTGGCAGGCCACTTGAGATGCACCGATCAGCATGATTGCAGGTTCAGTTGTGCGGCACTTATCCTGAGCCTTCCAGCAACGGGTATTAAAGACACATCCAGACGGTGGATTAACAGGGTTTGGAATATCGCCACTCAAAATAATTTGTTCACGCTTGCGCTCCAACACTGGATCTGGAATCGGAATCGCAGATAGAAGCGCCTTTGTATATGGGTGATGTGGGCTCTTATAGAGATCTTCCGTTGGAGCAAGCTCCATAATCTTTCCGAGATACATCACAGCTACGCGCTGAGAAATATGTTGAACTACCGATAAATCGTGGGCGATAAAGAGATATGAAAGTCCAAAGTCATCACGCAAATCATCAAGCAGGTTGATTACCTGCGCTTGAATCGATACATCGAGTGCGGATACCGGTTCATCACAGACAATAAATTTTGGCTTAAGCGCAAGGGCTCGTGCGATACCAATACGTTGGCGCTGCCCACCTGAGAACTCGTGTGGGTAGCGGTTGTAATGCTCTGGATTTAGACCAACGCGCTCCATAAGTTCTTGCACTGCACGCTTTACACCTTGATCAGGAGTTATCTTCTGAATCTCATATGAAGCTGCAATGATTGAACCAATTGTGTGGCGTGGGTTTAGTGATGAGTACGGATCCTGGAAAATCATCTGCATCTGAGTGCGCAGTGGCTTCATCTTCGAAGGCGATAGCTTTGTTATATCTTCGCCCTCAAATTTGATTGTGCCTGATGTTGGCTCGTAGAGCTTCAAGATTGTTCTTCCGGCTGTCGATTTTCCGCAGCCAGATTCACCAACGAGACCGAGAGTCTCACCGGCATTGAGGGTAAATGAGATTCCATTGACTGCCTTGTTATCGCCCTTTACCTTAGAGAAGATTCCCTGAGATTGAATTGGGAAGAATTTAGTTAAGTTACTAACTTCAAGAATTGGCGTAGACATTTATGCACCCACTCCTTCACCAATGAAGCAGCGAGCCAGATGGCCATCTGTTCGCGCAGTCAGTTCAGGGAGTGCAGTGAGACATTTATTGCCCGGAACTTCACTGATTCGTGCACAACGTGGAGCGAACGAGCATCCCTCGGGAAGTGAAATCATTGACGGTGGTTGGCCAGGAATAGCTGACAAGCGATCTGTATGTGGGCGGTCAAGACGCGGAATTGAATCAAGTAGCCCTTGTGTATATGGCATCGATGGCTTGGCATAGAGATCAAAAACGCTTGCACTTTCGACAATACGACCTGCATACATAACATTGACGCGATCGGCGGCTCCCGCTACGACTCCAAGATCGTGGGTAATCAAGATGATTGCCATCTTAAATTCTCTCTGCAAATCCTTAAGTAGGCTCAGAATCTGCGCTTGCACCGTTACATCCAGCGCTGTTGTTGGCTCGTCGGCAATCAGGAGTGATGGATTATTTACAAGAGCCATCGCAATCATCACGCGTTGGCGCATTCCACCTGAGAATTGATGCGGGAAAGAATCGATGCGTGATGCTGGATCTGGAATACCTACTAAACCAAGAAGCTCAATGGCCCGCGCACGACTTACTTCTGGCTCAACTTCGTTATGAACCTGATGTGCCTCGATGATTTGATCACCGATTGAGAAGTAAGGGTGCAGCGAAGACATCGGATCTTGGAAGATCATTGAAATATCGCGACCTCGGTACTTTTGAAGATCATTTGGATCGATTCCCAGTAAATCTACTTCGCCGGTATGGGATTGAAACTTCGCCGTACCTGAAATTTGAGCTGTGTGATTATTAAGTAGTCCCATCAGCGCGAGATTAGTGACAGTCTTTCCGGAACCTGATTCACCAACGATGGCGAGAGTCTCGCCTGGGTTAACAGAGAATGAGATGTCATTGACCGCATGCACGATTCCGTCGGGAGTAGGAAAACCGACGTTGAGATTCTTAACTTCTAATAAGGTCATGCGATACGCACCCTAGGATCGATAAATGCATATGCGATATCCACGATGAGATTTATGATCACGACGATTGCTGCTGCAAGGAGAGTAGTTGCAACGATAATGGGAAGGTCGTATTCACGTACCGCTCCAATTGCCAATCGCCCGAGACCAGGTAAGTTAAAGACCGATTCTGTAAGAATCGCACCACCGAGAAGTCCAGCAAAATCAAGTCCTGCCATTGTGACTATTGGTGCAAGTGCTGCGCGAAGTGTGTGCTTTCCAAGAATCGTTCCCTCAGGTAAACCTTTTGCTCTTGCGGTGCGGATGTAATCTTCATTTGAAGTCTCAATCACTGCACTGCGCACAAATCGCGTGTAGAGAGCCGCGTATGCAAATGCCAACGTTATCCACGGTAAGAATAGAATCTGCGCCCATTCATATGGATCTTCAAAGAATGGCGTGTAGTTGCCTGCCGGGAAAGGCAATATGCGCCACTTAATAACGACAAATACAAGGAGCATCAAACCTGTCAAAAATGTTGGAAGTGATGTCCCAATGAGAACAAAGACTGTGCTTGCACTATCAGCAAACTTTCCACGGTAACGAGCTGCAAGAACTCCCAGGCCAACACCGACAACAAGCCAGAGCACGAGTGCACCGAGTGCTAGTGAGAGCGTTACTGGAAGTGCTTCACCAATAAGAGTTGTTACACATGAGTGCTCTTGGAATGAATATCCAAGGCTTGGCGCAGGACAGTTGATAAGTGCTGCACCTTCTCCATATGTGCGTCCAATAAAAAGCCCCTTAATAAATACCCAGTATTGAACTAGGAAAGGTAGGTCATAACCCAACCGCTTGCGGTTAGCTTCAATGATTCCAGGATCATTACAGTTCTTGCCGCAAGTGAGCGCTGCTGGATCAAATGGTAGAAATGCAAAGATTACATAGACGGTAAAACTCACGCCCAGGAGGATGAGAAGAGTTACGCCTAAACGTCTAGAAATATAGGCAAACAATTTTTATCCCTTCTCAATTTCTTTATCAATAAATTTCATTCTAGTTGTTATCTAAGTACTACGTAGGTCTGGGCTTGAGAATTAACTCTCACCCAGACCTACGCAGTTTCTACTTATTTACTGCTGTATTACTTGATGTAGATGTCACCGAATGAAGGTGCACCCTGTGGCTCCCAGAAGAAGATTCCACCAAGGCCTGAGCCCCAGATCTCTTGTGTCTTCGAGAAGATGCCAGGAACAATCCACATCTGATCAACTACGTACTGATTAAGTTCAGCCCACATTTGACCTTGCTTCTTGCGATCTGGCTCTGCGAGAGCTGCATCTGACTTCTTCTTAAATGCAGCATATGCAGGGTCATCCCAGTTCTGTGACATTGGGAATCCGCCTTCCTTTGTGAAGAGCTCAGGGATAACTGTTGATGCGTTAGCCCAGTCTGGAGCCCAACCACCAGCAGAAAGATCTGATTGCTTTGTAGCATCAAGAACAACTGCGTAGTAAGAACCTGGCTCGATGAAGTTGAACTTCATAACGATGCCAGCATTCTTCATCATTGAATCGATCCAGATTGCTGCACCCTTCTTATTTGTCTCTGAGTCGGCTGTATCGAATACAAGACCACGCTTTGGATCAGTTGCCTTTGCGTACTCAGCTGGGCAAGACTTCTTAGCCTTCTCCATGAGCGCCTTTGCAGCTGTTGCGTTTCCTGCTGGCTTGTAATCTTCAAGGCCAGTTACCTTCTTGTAGTCAAGACCCATAAGTGGCTTGATTGCACCATCTGCTGGATCTCCACCAAATGCGCCTCCACCTGAGAGCTGTAGAAGTCCTGCTGCATCCTTCGCGAAGTAAACTGCGCGACGGATTTCA
>JBIICC010000058.1:0-5377 GCA_044239085.1 Candidatus Planktophila sp. | reverse complement strand
ACCCTTGTAAATACCCTTGTAAATACCCTTGTAAATACCCTTGTAAATACCCTTGTAAATACCCTTGTAAATACCCTTGTAAATATCGGTCTCATCGGTTGGACTATTCCCGTGGCAATGCGTATGGATTTTGCTAAAGGAGAGCTAGTCCTTGAAGTGGGACTCGGGCCAGATTGTGATGCCGCTCTCCGCGATGAAATCATGAAGATGACAGGTACTAAATTCCTTGAAGGATCAACAAATGAAGTTGTCGATGCCGTACTTCTCTGGTTCCGTGAAGACGACGGCGATCTTGTAGATGAGTTAATGGATGCCACTGCATATCTCTCCGAGACCGGACCTATCTGGGTATTAACCCCAAAGGTTGGCCGCCCCGGACATGTCGAACCAAGTGATATTCAAGATGCTGCGCCAACGTGCGGCCTTAACCAAACATCGACGATTGCAGTTGCTGCTGATTGGACTGCTACTCGTCTAGTGGCAAGAAAAGCTGGCAAGCGATAGATTCGCTGCATGACACAAACACTTTCAGGACTTAGCGTCGGCGCAGTTGCGCCAGATTTCGAATTGAAGGATCAGACCGGCACCAAGGTCTCTCTCTCATCATTTAAGGGAAAGCAGAACGTCGTTCTCGTCTTCATTCCTTTCTCTTTCACAGGAACATGCACCGGCGAACTCTGCGCAATCCGCGATGACATCGCTGCATTCCAGAATGACAACGTTCAGGTTCTTGCAATCTCATGCGATTCAATGCACTCACAGAAGATTTTCGCAGCGCAAGAGGGATATAACTTCCCAGTGCTCTCAGATTTCTGGCCACATGGCGCAGCTTCAAAGTCATACGGAATCTTCAACGAAGATCTCGGCTGCGCAATGCGCGGAACATTCATCATCGATAAAGAGGGAATCATCCGCTGGCAGGTTGTTAATGGCCTCGGAGATGCTCGCAACAATGGTGATTACAAGAGCGCTATAGCTGCGCTCTAATTTTCCGTAACTTACGCACGATTTTCGTACTTTCGCAGATATAAAGTAGTATTCGCGAGCAGTACAAGCCGGGTGGCTAGCTCAGTGGTAGAGCGCCTCGTTTACACCGAGGATGTCGGGGGTTCGAAACCCTCGCCGCCCACGTTTAGTTTTTACGCTTTTTCTACCTTCACAACATCACCGAATGTTCCAGATTCAATATTTGTGACCTTGAATCCACCAATAACCAAGGATTCATTCACCTTTAACACTTTAACGACTTTCACTGGAGACCTGCGGTAGGGAACCTTAGAGTCCAATGTATAGACAACTAGTCCCGTTAAATCATTTCGTGAAGCCAAGGCAGCATCAAATCCCAAAGCTCTTCGTGATTCCATGATGATTGCTTCGGTGCTACTAACGGGAATTATCACGCCTTTGAGTTTATTTGTCAGGCTTTCAACTGGTACGAGCCAATGGGTGGAGCTTTCAGAGGAATTGAGGCAATGTATTTGAGAATTTTCCAGGAAACCAAGCAAGAATCTATGCCAAACAAGCAACTCAGGGTAAGTCGGATTATTCATAACATCATAAAACATTCCATCAGACTTTTGATTACCTAGATCCTCGGTATCTCTAATGTCTGTCAATCCGAGGGCGTGACCGAATTCGTGAATATAGGTATCGTAAGTTGCATAGTTGCCACCAGCCATGATCAAGTTGTAAATGTTGCCCTCATTGGTTGAATATGTCCCTTGAGTATGAACCAGAAAAGTTCCAATTTCATCATTAGTTACGCCTGGTGGGAAAACAATAAATAGAAAGTTCACGCCACTAAAATCAACAGAGGAATCAACGCTGGATATAGCGTTTCTTGCAAAGTTAAAGTATGCATCACCATTGAACTTGCCTTGAAAAAATGATCCCCCTAATGAGTAACTTTTGATTGAGTTAGGCATCGTTAGCCACTCTGTTTTCCAATTCCAGTCCATTTTCACAGGAACCGTTGACTGAGACGACCAAAACTTTTCAACCGAAGATGTAATGCCCTTGTATAACTGTTCTGGAGTCTGACTTCCAGCAGATTTATCTGGAAAATCAACACCTATGATTTGAACTTTTGCACCTTTGACAAGGTCAATTCTCCCGGTTGGAATAGGAAACCCTGCGGTCATATTTGTGGTTTGAGGATCGCCATCAACTATTTTGCATTTTTCCAAGCTACTAAACAGGCTTGCAGTACTCAACTCTGAGATTGGGCTATTTGCAGGTGATGGTGTTGGAGCTGGTGTTGGAGACGGAGACGGTGTCAATGATGGTGAAGTTGTTGTTGGTTTAGCAATCACAACACCCTTATTCCAAAGCAACTTCTTTCCAGATTTAATACAGGTAAAGGTCTTTCCTGAAGCAACAGAAGTCTTACCTGCCTTAGGGCAAGTGGCGCCTGCCTTAACTGCTGCAAATGCAGGAAGGGATAGAGAGGAACCAAGGAAAGTAATTGCAACCAGTGCGGCAAGAGTCCTCTTCATGTTGAAAGGGTACTTATCTGGATTGGCTTTGTCAGTAGTTCTTATTCAACTTTTGTAAGCGCATTTGCGACCAGTGGCGGGCAAGTCTCGCCTGGAGCAACGAGTGGTTCAAAATGCCACCACTCGTTTTTGTAGACACGACAGAGACCGTATTTGTAACCATTTAACTCAAGCCACTTCGTATCTTCCGGATCTCCTGGGTAGTTAACATCGAGCGCGATTCCATCGGGATGATGAGACTTATCTGGTGGAAGAACCCACTTGCTCGCCTCTTCTGCTGATCCATACTTTGCAATTGCTCTCTTGTATAAATAATCTTGACGAGCAGCGGTTCTAAATCCAGATGTAATTACTAATGTGACACCCTCTCTACGGGCTTCAGATTGTGCAGCAAGGAATCTATTCTTTACATAGATATTCAAATCTGTAACTTCAGTTAACGGCGCACTTATCTTTCCTGCCCCAAGGGATTCATCAGAGCCACAACCTTCCTTGACTACGCTCCTCCAAAGGGAGCCAGCTTCACTATCGAAGCACCAGAGAGGAATAGCAACTTCGGTCTCTTTTTGAAGCAGCTCATCCTGTGACTCAGACCCAGTTGAGTATGTGGATGTAATGAAAACCCCCAGGATTAGGCCAAGCAAAATCAGTGAGTGATTTCTGAGCTCTTTGGCGTTTACTGAATCTCGAAGTTTCACTTGCTTAAGAACTCTTCCTTGGTCATCTCAAATATCAACTCAGGGCCATCTTCAGGATCTATCTGTACTCCGATTTCAGTGAAGCCCAACTTTCTTACTATGTGAAGAGATTGCTCATTCTCTGGGGATACCGTGTAGCGAAGAATTCTCACATCGTCTCTAGTGCATATCATCTTCCACATATCGAGCAATAACTCTGTGCCAAGCCCCTGGTTCTGCATTTTCGGAACAATCCCGAATCCAATCTCAATCATTCCGTTCTCATCTGGGAAATCATGAAAGCCTGCTGAACCCACAACTTCGTTTGAGTCTTTTGAGATAGCAAGAATGATCGCAATCTCTGCGAACCCAGGGTTTGCTTTCACTCGAGGAATTCGGAAACGCAGCGGCGTTGGCTCTTCCAACAAGTGGTTATAAGGATTTGTAAATCCATCCCATTTAGGTTCATTGCCAGCCTCGAAAGTCGCATAGTCCTCAAGAGTCAGGGATTGACAGCGAAGTCGAGCGGTTTCAAAGCTGGTCATGCACCAACGCTACTTCTTATTCTCTTTGAATACCTTCGAAGCCACCTTTGCAAGAATCACCGATGCATCTGCCCAGCTGATGTCGTAAACCTTCTTAAAGGCTTCTTCAAAGGTCATTCCTTCGGCAATCCGAGTTTGAACGTCGAAAGTTTTATCAATTCCACCAACAGCAGCTATCGATTCAACGATGATGTATCCGAGATGGAAAAGCATCTGATTTACGGTGCTAGGACATGGAGCAGACATTCCAGCTTTCATAAATTCTTCAATAGTTGATGGCTCATAATCCTTAAGAAGCCACCGGTTATTTGCCATCCAGCCCTTTCGAATCTCTACATATTCTGTGTAGCTCTTTGGAACTGTGGGAATAGAAACCGCTTGAGGCTGACCTTCTGCATACCAACAAGGAACGCGAGTCGCAGGGGGACGACCACCATTCTGCTCGTAGACCATCCCTTGGACTGCGTGTGTGTATTCATGAAGATCATTCTGGCCTTTGAATTGTGCGATATTGAAGCGATTAACAGGAGTTGAAATTCCAACAAGAACAAGGCCAACTCCACTGGCGATATTCGTTACAGCTCCGTCGCAATCAACTCCAGAACACTTTTCTTCGGCTTGATCGGGAAGAGAAATCCCAAGATTAAATGGGCTTACGTACTTTGCAGCCTGTTCCCTGGCCCATTTAATGTCAGCCTTTGTATATTGATAGAAATGAACCTCTTTAGGTTGCTTTTGAGCACCCAGAACTCTAGAACCAAGCTTGATGGCTTCCTCGGTGAATGAGGCTGGATACCGCTCAGTCGAATTAGGCCCGATAGTGATAGAAATCTTCAAATCAGTTGTCTTGTACTTCTCTAGGTTGTCTCTTGTATTTTTCCAAACAGCGTATGCAATTCCATCACTGTTCTCCAATAAATTACTAAATGAAGTTGGAACTGCTGGAATAACTTCTGGTACAACAGATGGAGTTGGAGTGGGGGTTGCGGAAGGTGAATTCTGTACTGCTGGCTTAGCGCTAGGCACTCCTTTATCCCAAAGAAGTTTCTTACCCACTTTGATACAAGTGAAAGTTTTAGCGCCAGAGATCTTTATTGTTCCCTTGCCTTTGCATGCTGAACCAGCCTTTACAGCCGCGTTGGCTGTAAGTGCGGAGGTAGCCAGCACTAGTGAAACGGCAAGGGTCACCGATAGAGCTTTTTTCATGAATTCAACCTCGCTTTAATCAATTTGTTCAGTAGCGTTTTTGAAAGGGGCTTATCAACTGGCACATGAAGCGCAGCCTTTGTCTGACTGAATTTTTCAAGCTCTTTCGGAAAGAGTTTGAGGATAGAACCGCTAAATGGGTAATAACCAACATGCTTCTTATTGGCGAGCAATCCAGCAACTATGGTGCCATCGACTCGAAATGCAGGCATTCCGTAACTTACAACTTCTTCCGCATTTGGAATTATCTGGAGAATTCGTTCACGCATCTCGAGCATCGTTTCCTGATGCGGGGAAGGAGCCGCAACATAGAGCTTCTTCACATCTGCGGGTATTCGCTTCGCCATCTGCAAATCTTCCCACTGCAGGTTAAATATCGGTAGCAATTTCTCGGCCAAATAGCGTTAATGGCGAAATTAGCCGCCTATAAAGTAAGGTGAGCACAAGAATTACA
>JBIICC010000057.1:0-5446 GCA_044239085.1 Candidatus Planktophila sp. | reverse complement strand
TCCTTTGCGACGTTGCCTGGAACTTCGGCATAACTGTCGAACTCCATGCTGTAGCTCGCGCGACCTTGTGTTCTGGAGCGAAGATCTCCGACATAACCGAACATCTCCGACAACGGAACTAGCGCCCTAACAACGCGGGCACCTGACCGCTCATCCATGGCCTGAATTTGGCCACGACGACTGTTTAGATCACCGATGACATCACCCATGAAGTCTTCAGGGGTAACAACTTCGACTCTCATCACTGGTTCGAGAATTGCAGGATCAGCAAGCTTTGCTGCTTCCTTAAATGCTGCGATACCAGCCACCTTGAATGCGAGCTCCGATGAGTCAACATCGTGATACGCGCCGTCAAGAAGAGTTACTCGTACATCTGTAAGTGGATATCCAGCAAGTGGTCCTGCTGTCATCGCTTCCTTACAACCTGCATCAACTGACGGGATGTACTCGCGTGGAACGCGACCACCAGTGATCTTATTTACGAATTCATATCCGCCTTCAACCTGACCTGTTGGAAGTGGCTCGATAGCAATCTGAATCTTTGCAAACTGTCCAGAACCACCTGTCTGCTTCTTATGGGTGTAGTCGTGGCGTGCAACTGGCTTACGAAGTGTTTCGCGGTATGCAACCTGTGGCTTACCGACGTTAGCTTCAACCTTAAATTCGCGACGCATACGGTCTACAAGAATTTCAAGGTGAAGTTCACCCATACCAGCGATGATTGTCTGACCAGTTTCTTCGTCAGTGTTTACGTGGAATGTTGGGTCTTCTTCAGATAGACGCTGAATTGCAACGCCGAGCTTTTCTTGGTCGCCCTTTGTCTTTGGCTCAATAGCAACAGAGATAACTGGTGCTGGGAAGTCCATTGACTCGAGAATTACTGGCTTTGCAGGATCGCAGAGAGTTTCGCCTGTTGTTGTGTCCTTAAGACCCATAACAGCAACGATCATTCCTGCACCCACGTTGTCGCGCTCTTCGCGCTTATTTGCGTGCATCTGGTAAATCTTTCCGATGCGCTCCTTGCGGTTCTTTGTTGAGTTAAGGATTGTTGATCCTGTCTCAAGAACGCCTGAGTAAACACGGATAAATGTAAGTTTTCCAAGGTGTGGATCTGTCATGATCTTGAATGCAAGTGCTGAGAATGGCTCGTCATTCTTTGGAAGACGCTTCATCTCTACTTCTGTGTCATTCATATCTGTACCGACGATTGCATCGATATCGAGTGGTGAAGGGAGGTAGCGAGTTACAGCATCGAGCATTGGCTGTACACCCTTGTTCTTAAATGCAGAACCTGTAAGAACTGGTGAAAGCTTTGCAGCGATTGTTGCGCGGCGGATACCAGCAATGATCTCTTCTTCAGTTAATTCAATTCCTTCAAGGAACTTCTCCATAAGAATGTCATCATTCTCTGCAAGAGTTTCTAGCATCGCGTGACGAGCTTCCTTTGACTTTTCAACCATGTCAGCTGGGATCTCTTCGATTGTGTAATCTTCACCCTTTTTAGTTTCGCCGCGCCATACGAGTGCCTTCATAGCAATGAGGTCGACTACGCCGATGAAATCTGATTCGTTTCCGATTGGAAGCTGAAGAACTAGTGCCACTGCATTGAGGCGATCCTTGATCATGCCTACGCACTTATCGAATGATGCACCTGTGCGGTCGAGCTTGTTAATAAAACAAATACGTGGAACTGAGTAACGATCTGCCTGGCGCCATACTGTCTCTGACTGTGGCTCTACACCTGCAACACCATCGAATACTGCAACTGCGCCATCGAGAACACGGAGTGAACGCTCTACTTCAACTGTGAAGTCAACGTGGCCTGGTGTATCGATGATGTTAATGAGATGGTCTTTCCACATACATGTTGTAGCAGCAGAGGTGATAGTGATGCCGCGCTCTTGTTCCTGCTCCATCCAGTCCATGGTTGCTGCACCTTCGTGCACTTCACCAATCTTGTATGAGATACCTGTGTAGAAAAGGATGCGTTCAGTAGTAGTGGTTTTGCCCGCGTCGATGTGAGCCATGATTCCAATGTTGCGAACCGTAGCCAGATCGATCTTCTCTACTGTTGACGTTGCCACTTATATTCCTCTTCTCGACGTTTCGTAAGTTCTCGTATTAGTTTCGTGATTACCAGCGATAGTGAGCAAACGCCTTGTTTGCTTCCGCCATTTTGTGGGTATCTTCGCGGCGCTTTACAGCTGCTCCGAGACCATTTGCTGCATCGATAAGTTCATTCTGAAGACGCTCTGACATTGACTTCTCGCGACGATCGCGTGAGTAATCAACTAACCAGCGAAGTGCGAGAGTTGAAGAGCGTGAAGCCTTAACTTCGATTGGCACCTGGTATGTAGCTCCACCAACACGGCGTGAACGTACTTCGACAGCAGGCTTGATGTTCTCGAGTGCGCGCTTTAGCGTGATAAGTGGATCAACTTCAGTCTTCTTACGTGTGCCTTCTAGCGCACCGTAAACAATTGCTTCAGCTGTTGAGCGCTTGCCGTGAAGAAGTACACGGTTGATAAGTGCAGTTACAACTGGTGAGTTGTAAACAGGATCTGCAACTACAGGAGTCTTTACTACAGGACCTTTACGTGGCATTAGCTAGCCTTCTTCTCTCTCTTAGCACCGTAACGTGAACGTGATTGCTTACGGTTCTTTACACCTTGCGTATCAAGTGATCCACGAATAATTTTGTAACGAACACCAGGCAGATCTTTTACGCGGCCTCCGCGAACAAGAACAATGGAGTGCTCTTGTAGGTTGTGACCTTCACCTGGAATGTATGCAGTGATTTCCATTCCGCTAGTAAGACGAACACGTGCAACCTTACGAAGCGCAGAGTTAGGCTTCTTAGGTGTTGTTGTGTACACACGTGTGCAAACACCACGACGCTGAGGTGAACCCTTAAGCGCAGGTGTTGATGTCTTCGTAGTCTTTTCTGCACGACCACGACGAACTAGCTGCTGAATTGTTGGCACTACTTTTCTCCATTTCGTTTACTGAACTTTTATTTCACGCTTAAAGTTCCGACCCACGCGGTCGGGTGTGTTGCACCCGATTCGCATTTCGTCCGATTAATTTCTTAACAGGAGGAAGCAACAAGCGCGCCAAAAAGCGCAGAGGAGAAAGGTATCGGCAGGGCGTATGAAAGGTCAAAACGGCCCTTTTACTCCTGAGACCCCAGCCACACCCCTATTTTCAGGGTTTTTCAGTGCCCGGGCGTGTCGCTAGAGGGGGTCCAAAAGGCTACTTTTTCTTGAATCCGGCAGGGCAAAGTGGCTTAGATCCACTCACTTTTTTGCTGATTTTCCCCTTAATGCAGGTGATTGTGGACTTCTTCGCCTTGGCCGCTGGCTTGGCTACCTGTGCCGGTTTTGAAACCTCTTGGGTGAGGCTGACTTTCACCGTTGGGGCAGAGAAGGTGAAGTTCTTGGCGGACAGGGTCAACCAACCGCTCTTTTCTCGAACCAAGGTTGTCGCTACCTGGGCAGTTCCATCTGATGAAATCACTGAGATCGTCGCTGAAATTGGTGCTGATGAAAAGCCATAGATACAGCGAGCAACATCGCTTCTGATGACCAGGTCGTAGCTTCCCTTGAACTCAGTGCCGTTAGGTAAGTAGTGTGGAGAAACAACTTTGTAATCCAAAGATTGATCTGCTTGATTAAATGTTGGCGGACTTCCAATATACATTGTTGAATTCGTTGAGACGATTCCGCTTAGAGTGTCAACGCCTTTCATACACTGTTGGTACTGATTGTTCATAGATTTTGCGGCCCACACTGTTTGAGCATAAGTAGCTTTATCACCGACCGCATCAATCCATGCAAGAGTCTCTTTGAAACCACCTTCGTCATATCCGAAGTTCTCTTTCATAATGGAATAGGGCAAACCATCAGGACCCTTTGATAACTCATCGCCCGGTTTTGGCCAACCCAGCCCACTTGCATCAACCTGTTGGGTTGAAAATGTTGAGTAAAGTTTCTTCAGCGGTTCCGGGTAATCTGACTTCTTAAACCACGCGTAAATTCCAGGAACCAAAGTTGGCTTTCCTTGAATTGTGAGCAATTGATCTCCATCGACTGTCGTTGAAATCTCAGCTTGAGCATCTGTTAGTCGGCCATGTAACCAACCCGTGACCTTCTCATGTAGTTTTACGGAGAATCCGAAGGATGTATCCAGTGGCATTGGCCATGGGAGTAAACATTCAGTAAGTGATGTTTGCACACATGCTGTTCTACGAGTAGTGCTCTGCACTGCAGTAAAGCCACCCGCCGTTGATTGACGTCCCGCTAGCTTATGATCTGGCCTTACGTCAGTTGAATCAGCTGGGCGGCTCATTAAGTATTGACCTGAAACTTTACTCACTGCAAAAATGCCCGTGTTGAAATTTTCGACGGTGAAGGTCGGCTCATTGAAGCCGCGATAACCCTGTAACCAAACAACAACTAGATACTTAGTACCACCTGGGTGTGGGTGATCAGGAAAATCAACTATGAATGGGCTTGTTCCGGCGGGTAGACCAATACTTGTATCTCCAACATATGAATATTGAGTTTCACCAGGAAAATTCTCAACGAAAGTTCCGACTACCTCTTTTCCTGATTGGTCTTTTGCAAAGACCTTCGCAACACAATTTGAGGTTATCTTTGAATCACATGGCCCAATTTGGGCGTTGTACTGGAAATACTTACTTGGCTCGCATCCCGGTGACCCAATGGTTTTGCATGTTTGCCTGGTCAGGATCGAGCTCTCTCTGGAAGTACCTGTTGCAGTGAAGGCTTCTAAAGCTGAAAAGGTGTTCTTTGAGGCGTTGTCATCTGCAAGATTGATGCCGGTGTAACGATCACTCGTGGCTGGATTTGAGATTACGAATTGTTCATCGGGGATATCACCAGCGTAGGCAATCCCATTTGCCGCCAAAGCAATGGCAGCTATTGCAGCGGCTAAAACCTTCTTGTAGCTCTTCACAAATGACTCCCCCAGATTCTGCAAAATTTGCATCAGGGATACCACCGTATTTGAACGGCTAATTTATGCAGCCAACTCTGAAATATCTTTCGCGGATTGCTTCAGAGTGAAGATCCAGCGCTCAAATTGACCACTCTTGAAGGTGATAACTGCCCCAACTCCCCTGCCCTTCGTGGCAACGAAATCCTTATAGCCACGGCCTCGTAAAGTGCCCAAGAGGATGACATATGGAAGCGCAGTACCCGGGGCACGAACTCCTCGAAGAGTTGCAGACCCCCAAAGCTGGTCGATAAATTCCACTTTTTCAATGGAGTCGATTGAAGCGCGGGGACTTGAGTGCAGTGCGCCGAGCTTCTCCAATAGTGAAAGCTCAAGGACGATCTCATTACCAACTCGTACGATTTTTGCCATAGATAAATAGTAATGAGAAAGAAAGAACCCCGCCGCACATTATGCGACGGGGTTCTTA
>JBIICC010000056.1:0-5569 GCA_044239085.1 Candidatus Planktophila sp. | reverse complement strand
CACAGCCGCGCAGAGCTAGAAGCCCTTGCCCCACACTTCTTATTCGACCTCTGGGCAGAGCATGCCCAGGTTCCGACTAAAGCTCTTGAATCTGTTGTGGTCTGCGAACCGTCCTACTTCTCATCTGTCTCTGCGATGCTCGGCAAATTTGATGCCCATCGCGACTCATGGGTCGGCTGGCTCAAACTCAACCTCGTCTCTGCGAGCGCTGCCTTTCTGACCGATGACATCGTTCAGCAGAACTTCGAGTTCTATGCCAAGACACTTTCTGGCACTCCTCAAATTCGTGATCGCTGGAAGCGCGGAGTCTCTGTAACTCAAGGCGCACTCGGCGAGGCAATCGGCAAGGTCTATGTCGAGAAGTTCTTTCCTGAAAAAGCGAAGAGCGAGATGAAGGTTCTCGTTGACTTCCTCCTTGAGGCCTATCGCTTAAGCATCATCGATCTTCCATGGATGTCTGAAGCCACCAAGAAGAAGGCCCTTGAGAAGTTAACAAAGTTCACCCCCAAGATTGGCTACCCAGATAAATGGCGCGATTACTCAACGCTGCAGATATCAGCAGATGACCTCATTGGAAACCTCTGGCGCATTGCCGAGTTCGACCATGCCTATGCCATCGCCAAGATTGGCGCACCCGTCGATCGCGATGAGTGGCATATGACCCCTCAGACCGTTAATGCGTATTACAACCCGCTCGCCAATGAGATCGTATTTCCGGCTGCAATCCTGCAGCCACCATTCTTCGATTTAGGGGCAGATATCGCAGCTAATTACGGCGGAATCGGGGCTGTTATCGGCCATGAGATCGGCCACGGCTTTGATGATCAAGGTTCCAAATACGATGGCGATGGAAATATGGTCGACTGGTGGAGCGATGAAGATCGCACCAAGTTTGAATCACTGACCAAGGTATTGGTTGATCAATTCGATGCGCTCTCACCTGAAAGCACACCTGATATCCACGTTAATGGCGCCTTCACACTAGGCGAGAACATTGGCGATCTAGGTGGACTCGGAATTGCCTATAAGGCTTATAAATTGGCGCTCAACGGCGCCGAGAGCCCTGTAATCGATGGCCTTACAGGTGATCAACGATTCTTCTTGTCATACGCACACTCTTGGCGCAATAAGAACCGCCCTGAAGAAGTTCGCCGCCGTATTGCAATCGATCCACACTCCCCTGATGAGTTCCGTTGTAATCAAATTGTTCGCAATGTCCAGGAGTTCTACGACGCATTCGGAGTTACCGATAAAGATGAGCTCTGGCTGGCACCAGCAGAGCGCGTACGTATTTGGTAACTAGACCTTCGCCGCCAATTTCTTCATGGCGAGGAAGAGTGGAATTGCGATGAAGCTGCCAATAAACATGGTGGCGACCCAGACCATCTCTAAATGTGCACCGAATAAGAGACCGGTGATTGCAGGTCCCAGTACGCCCGAGACGCTCCACTGAAGGCTCATCCAGGCGTTCGTGCGCCCGCGGATATGTTCTGGGGACAATTCATTTGCAAGAGTTGGGATCGTCGGCGCTTGCACCATCTCACCGAAGGCAAAGATAAGTTGGCTAATACAGATTGCAATTCCCGATGCAATCAGTGGTAGATATGGCGATAGGCCAACAAATAGCCATGACAGTGCCCAGATAACTGCAATAGAAATAAGGGCGGTGTATTTGGAAAAACGCTCAAGGGTTCGAAGTACCAATGGTTGAAAGGCAACGATGGCCAGAGTGTTGACACCAAAGATGATGCCGAGCCAATTTGGTGAGAGATCTAGATACTGAGTCGCAAAGAGCGGAACACCTGCAGTGATAGCGCCATAGCCGAAGGTGAAGAGAATGATTCCCGATAGACCAAGCAGCACTAGAGGCTTATTTGCGAGTAAATCTCGGTATGAACCCTGTTCCGGTTCGTGCTCTTGCTTTATATGACGCTTCATTGCTGGCCCACGCATTGTGAGAACAATGGCGAGATAGAGAAGGAATGTGCTGCCATCAATCCAATACATTAATTGGAATGATTTAAGATCTCCCTCGCGAATCAGTAGCGATGAAATCAAACCACCGATTCCAAGACCTAAGTTGAGCAGCATAAAGTTAAAGCCAAATATTTTCTGGCGATCTTTCTCAGGTGTAAGTCGAGTCAAGATAACCATCTGCGTTGGCCAAATTGCTTGGCCTGCAGCGTTAATCACTGTGAGAGCCAGTATCGCTTCAAAATGTGTATCGACAATCGATAGCGAAAAGGCGCCACCGGATGCTGCAAGAAGTCCGGGAATAATCACTTTACGGGGTCCAAAACGATCAACGAGTGCGCCAAGTGGTGTACTAGCGAGAATGCTGACAATTGAGGCATAGGCAAGAAGCAGTCCACCAAAAGTATTTGAGAAGCCACGCATATCGTGCAGGTAGACCAGCAACAACGAGAGAGTCATTCCCCCGCCTATTGCATTGAGACAGATTCCAAAGACAATCTTTCTCGACTGCGGATTGAGAAGAGTTGTGAATTCCTGAAAGAGCATTTACTTTAAAAGCGCTTCTGCCTGATTGAGAATCTCGGAGCGATACTTCTCAACCAGAGAGATATGGCCGTGGCCCGGAACAAACTTCAGCTGTGATCCAGGGATATGTTCTGCAAGCCACTTTGAATGCGCATGTGGAACCATAAAGTCATCATCGCCCTGCCAGATAAATACTGGCTTTGAAATTTCTCGGAGGTTAAATCCCCAGGGGCGGACAAATGCGAGATCATCATCAATCCATCCATCAAAGCTGACAGCTAATCCGCTGCGCATTGTTGCCGCCATCTGATCTGCAAAGTCGCCTTCGATGACTGCTTTATCTGCATCACCAATCAGTCCACCAAATGCCTCTTTAATTTCAGCGCCAGTTACATTCTTCATCGACCCGGCATTTGCATTCATCCATGCATCAAGGACTGCTTCACCAAGAAGTGCGGCACCAAACTCATCGTGATTCTCTGGGCCCATACCTTCAAGGAAATCTAGATCTGGTGCACCGTATTCACCGACGCCTGCAAGAGTGATGACTCCGACGTTGCGATGATCGAGTGCGCCAGCGAGTGCATGAGGACCACCGCCAGACCAACCAATTGCAACAAAGTTTGAAATGTTCTTGCCATCAAGGAGAAGCGAGATATCAGAGTTATTGCTTAAAACGCTTCTTCCAAAGTTCCGATCGCTGGTGCCATAGCCTGCGCGGCTATAGGAAATCGCTCTGATTCCGCGGCTTGCTGCATCTTCAAGCCAGTTGCTCCAGGCGGATGCATGCCCTGGTGTACCGTGATGAAAGATAATCGCTTTATCGGAAGTGATTCCATTATCGAGAATCTCTAATTCGCGATTATCTTTAACTTTAAATTGAGGCATTTGGTAAGTCTATATCTCTGACACAATTAGCACATGGGTAAAGTCGAAACTGATAAGGGCTTCTCCTTTGCCATCAACCACGCAGCCGATTCTGGCTTAGCTCGCGTTGGAACAATTTCAACACCACATGGTGATATCCAGACACCTGCCTTTATTCCAGTTGGCACTAAGGCAACGGTAAAGACCGTTCTGCCTGAGGCGATGGAGAATTTAGGTGCGCAAGCCCTACTTTCAAATGCATATCACCTCTATCTGCAGCCAGGTCCTGATGTTCTTGATGAAGCAGGTGGCCTCGGTTCATTTATGAATTGGGATAAGCCAACATTTACAGATAGCGGTGGATTCCAGGTTCTCTCATTGGGCGTTGGATTTAAGAAGGTCTTGGCGATGGATGCCCAGACTTTCCGCTCTGATCAAGTGATTGCAAAGAATAAAGAGCGTCTTGCCCACGTTGATGATGAAGGCGTCACCTTTAAGAGCCACCTCGATGGTTCGATGCATAGATTTACTGCAGAAGTTTCCATGCAGATTCAACATAAACTTGGCGCCGACATTATGTTTGCATTCGATGAATGCACTACTTTGCACAACACACGCCCGTATCAAGAGCTTGCGATGTCTCGCACATACGACTGGGCAATTCGCTGCCTCGATGAACATAAGCGGCTGACAGATTCTCGCATCGGAAAGCCTTACCAAGCTCTCTTCGGCGTTATCCAAGGTGCGCAGTATGAAGATTTACGTAAGAAAGCGGCATCCGATCTCGGTGGGATGAGCTCATCAGGAATTGAGTTCGATGGCTTTGGAATTGGTGGAGCGCTCGATAAAGATTCGCTCGGAACAATTGTCAGTTGGGTCAATTCAACTCTTCCTGAAGATAAGCCGAAACACTTGCTTGGAATTGGCGCACCGGAAGATCTCTTTGTTGGTGTTGAAAATGGAATCGATACCTTCGACTGCGTTCTGGCCTCTCGTATAGCTCGCACCAGTGCGGTTTATACGATGGAAGGCCGCTTTAACGTCTCTAACCAGCCATTTATTCGCGACTTCAACCCTATTGATGATGAATGCGATTGCTACACCTGCACAAATTACTCTCGCGCATATCTCTGCCACTTATTCCGTGCAAAGGAGATGGTTGCAGGCACTCTTGCGACGATCCATAACGAGCGATTTATTGTGCGATTAGTCGATCAGATGCGCCAGGCTCTACTTGATGGAAACTTCCAGGATATGAAGAAGGAATTCATTGGGCGTTACAAGCACAAATCTGGCCAAGCCCGAGATTAGTTTGACGAGAGATTAAGAATTAGAGGTGGAGTCCCTTTAAGGTCTCTGCTTCGCTACCCACTGGCGCCCATCCGCCCGGCACTAATTCATCAGCTTCGCTCGGTCCCCAACTCTCGCTCTCATAGGCAATGACGGGATTTGGATTCTTCAAAAGATCTTCCAGAATCTGCCACGAATGCAACACTGCATCGATACGAGTAAATCTAAAGTGATCACCCAACATCGCAGCGCGTAACAAGCGCTCGTAAGGACCCTGGCGATCGCCGAACTCTGCAACAAATTCCACAGAAAGATCAACAGTCTCAGTAACGAGCTTTGTTCCCGGCTTCTTCGCCTGCAAAGAGATATCCACACCATCTTTTGCACCCAATCTAAAGCGAACTTGGTTTGCCTCAGACTTTCCGAAAAGTGCGCGTGGTGGCTGCTTAAACTCAACGATAACTTCAAGAACCGTCTCTGGCATCTTCTTGCCTGTACGCAAGTAAATTGGAACTCCAGCCCAGCGCCAGTTATCGATAAATAATTTCATGGCGACGTAAGTCTCGGTATCTGAATTCTCTGCGACGCCGTCTTCATTGAGATAGCCTTCGAATTGCCCTCTGACAACGTCATTCTTATTGATATCGCGGATAGCTGATAAGACCTTGATCTTCTCATTCTGCATCGCCTCTGAACCCATATCGATAGGTGGTTCCATCGTAAGCATCGTCAAAACCTGCAAGATGTGATTCTGCAGAACATCGCGAGTAGCGCCAACACCATCGTAGAACTTTCCACGACCTTCGATTCCGAAGTACTCGGCCATCGTAATCTGGATATTGGATACGTAGTTACGGTTCCAAACTGGCTCGAAGAGCGTATTGGCAAAGCGGAAGACCAGTAGATCTTCAAC
>JBIICC010000055.1:0-5674 GCA_044239085.1 Candidatus Planktophila sp. | reverse complement strand
CAAGATCTGCCTGAAAAACTTAGCGGGCCACTTCTAGAGCGTGAACAATCTAAACGCGAACGCTTAAGCCTTAATGAGATTGTCATTAAAGGCTTACCTCGTTAGAAACGGGAACGAATCTCCCAAAGATCTTTAAAGACTGGGTTGAAGAGGGTGCTGGCTAAGTATTCAACACCACTTGAACCACCGGTTCCCATCTTCTGTCCAATAGTTCTCTCAACCATCTTTACATGGCGATAACGCCACTCTTGGATACCTTCATCGATATCCAGTAAACGTTCTGCAACCATCGCGCTCTCTGGGTCATTTCGATGAACATTTAGAAGCACATCCTGAACTTCCGCATTGGACTGATAGGCAACGCTTTTATCGCGTGAAGTAATAGCTGCCGGAATTGCATGTCCACGCTTAACGATGTACTCAAGGAAAGAATCCCAGATCGAATTGCCAGCAGTTATCTGTGCAATCTCTACCTGCATCTCGGGTGGAAGATGGCCGGCCATCTTGCTATCGCGTCGCCCAAGAATCGCTTCTACTTTTCTAAATTGTGCTGATTGAAAACCACTTGATGAAGAGAGATATTCGCGGAAAGCGTTGAATTGCAGCGGGGTCATCGTCTCCAAGATATCCACTTGAGCAACGCAGACCTTCATGATTGTTCTGATGCGCCCCAAAATCGAGAGCGCATAATGTGTATCGCCATTTTCGAGAACGCGTTGAGCTTCTGTGAACTCATGAATCAACTGCTTGAACCAGAGTTCGTAGGTCTGGTGAATAATGATGAAGAGCATCTCGTCATGCTCTGGCCCATCCGAGAGTGGTTTCTGTAGCTTTAACAAATCATCTACAGCAAGGTATGAGGTGTAGGTAAGCGCTGAATCAAAGTCGTTGCTCATGTAACTCGTGAATCCGATCCTTCAATCTTCTCGTACTGACGTGTTTCAGTAAGGTCTCTAATTCGTTGGAAACCATCCCAAACTTCAACATATGAGGTCGGAAGTGGCGCAATCGCCAGGCGAATTGCATTTGGGGTTCTGTAATCTGGAATCACATTTGCGTATTTACGTAGCGCAATACAAATTTTGGCGGCATCTGGATGGCCGATAGAGATATGCCCACCACGCTCCTTTGGATTGCGTGATGTCAGAAGTGTGTAACCCAGCGGTGCTAGCCACTCATCGAAAAGATCGATCATCATCTGAGTTCCGATTGCAGCTTTCGATGCAATTGCATCTATGCCAGCTTCTGCAATCATTTCATATGCAATCTGTACACCGCGAATACCGATAATCGATGGGCTAGCGATTTGGAAACCGCGGATACCGTCTGCCTTAACAAAGTCCGGACCCATTCCGAATTGATCTTCATTTGCAAACCAACCCTGAATTGGTGTCTGCAACTCTCCCTGAATCTTCTTATTAACATAGAGCCAGGCTGGTGAACCGGGGCCTGAATTTCCATACTTATATGTACAACCAACCGCTAGGTCGACACCGTGTTGATCAAAGTTCATCTCAATCGCACCCGCGGCATGGCTCGCATCCCAAACAACAAGGGCGCCGTAGCTGCGAGCAAGATCGGTAATTGATTCGATATCTGAACGTGCACCTGAGCGATACTGAATAACTTCTAGCGTTACTAGTGCTACATCTTCCGACATGTACTTCTCAAGTAGCTCAGCAGTGACTAATTCATTCTCTGCAATTGCAGGGTCTTCATTATCAATAATTACAAGGTTAAGTCCGTGCTGCTTCGCAATTCCATCCAAGATGTATCGATCGGTAGGAAAGTTTGCTGCATCAGTAATAATTGTCTTGCGACCCGGGCGAGCGTTGATTGCCGCAAGACAGAGTTGGTAGAAATTCACCGAGGTTGTGTCGCAGACAAGAACTTGGCCAGCTGCAGCGCCGAGAGCCGCTCTTCCAAGAAGGTCTCCAGCGACTTGAGCCTCATCGATCCAGTGGCTCCACCCCGTGACAACTTCATTCCCCCATTCTTGAGAGAGGAAGTCGCTGACCGCTTTCACTGTTGCATGAGGCAGACGGCCAAGTGAATTGCCATCGAGATAACAGAGATTGGGGTCGGTTATCACAAATTTACTTCTGTAATCAGCTAGAGGATCGTTCTTATCGAGCTCTAGCGCATATGCGCGGTCAGTAACCTTCATAGTTCAAAGGTACGCTCTCCTACCGTGGCGCGCAATGTTGTGAATATCGAAGAGGTCTCTAAAGCCTTTGATATTCGCCCTCTTCTTGATGGTGTATCTCTTGGCGTCTCTGAAGGCGACAGAATCGGAATTGTTGGTCGAAATGGTTCTGGCAAAAGTACTTTAATGAAAATAATTGCAGGAATTGAAGAACCAGATGCGGGCCGTGTCACAAAATCAAATTCAGCTCGAATAGGAATTCTCTCTCAAGTAGATATTGCAAAGGCAGATGCAACTGTTGGCGATGTCGTTATTGGTAATCGGGAAAAACATGAGTGGGCCCGTGATCCACTCATCCGTGAGATCTTTACAGGTTTATTTGGTGGATTTGATGACCATCTCTTTGAGAGGCTCTTTACATCTCTCTCTGGCGGAGAAAAGCGTCGCGTCGGTCTAGCAAAACTTCTTATCGATGACCTTGATCTAATTTTGCTCGATGAGCCAACCAACCACCTCGATGTTGAAGGCGTTGCATGGCTTGCTGATCACCTCAATAAGCGAAAAGATTTAGCGCTGCTGGTCGTAACGCACGATCGTTGGTTTCTGGATGCCGTCACAGATCGCACATGGGAAGTTGTCCTGGGTAAAGTTGAAGAGTATGACGGCGGATACTCTGCCTTTGTTTTGGCGAAAGCCGAGCGTTCGCGTCAAGCAAATGTCTTGGATTCACGGCGCAATAACTTGATTCGCAAAGAACTCGCATGGCTTAGACGCGGCGCACCTGCACGAACAACAAAACCAAAATTCCGAGTCGATGCCGCGAACGAATTGATTTCAGCAGAACCAGCTCCACGTGATTCAACTGAGTTGTTAAAGTTTGCCCTCAACCGCTTAGGAAATACTGTCTTTGAATTGCACCACGCAGTTATCAAGGCCGGAGATAAAGAGCTTATTGATAACCTGACGTGGAATGTCGGGCCTGGCGATCGCATCGGAATCGTTGGAGTAAACGGTGCAGGTAAAACAACGTTGATGCGCACTTTGGCGGGGTTAACTCAGCCAGCTGCTGGAAAATTGGTTACAGGTATCACCGTCAAGATTGCATTTCTAACTCAGCATCTTGATGAGTTAGATCCAACGTGGCGGCTACTTGAAGCAGTGGAAAAAGTTGCTACACATGTAGAGATTGGTAAGGGAAAGACGCTATCTGCCTCTCAACTCTGCGAACGCCTTGGCTTTGACCGCGATGCTCAATGGACACCTGTTGCAAACTTATCTGGTGGCGAGCGACGTCGCTTACAACTTACAAGACTGTTGATGGATTCACCTAATGTCGTTCTACTAGATGAGCCAACAAATGATTTTGATATCGAAACACTGACAGAGCTCGAAGATTTACTAGATAGCTATGGTGGAACTCTTATTGTGATCTCGCACGATAGGTACTTCCTTGAGCGAGTCTGCGATCGATTCTATGGACTTTTAGGCGATGGAACTCTGAGAGATTTACCTCGAGGCGTTGATCAATATCTTGAGCAACGCGCTGATGCAGTTAATAGGCAGAGTGGTGCAACGGTAAAGAGTAGTTCCTCATCAACTGCTGCCGAAGAGCGTCAGCTGAAGAAAGATTTAGCGCGAGTTGAGAAGCAGATTGCAAAAGGCAAGGAGCGAGTTGCATCACTTCTTGCAGAGCAAGAAGAAGAATCACTGAACCATGTCCGCTTAGGTGAAATTGATTCAGAACTCAGCGCAGCAGCACAGGAGCTACAAAGCAGAGAAGAAGAGTGGCTAGAGATCACTCTTGCTCTAGAAAGTTAATAGAATCAAGCCATGTCCAGAAAGAATCAAAGGCTAGATTTCCTCGCCGCAATCTCTGGCCTCTTGATTGCCTTACAAGCCAGAGCAAATGGCGAACTTTCACACCTGATCGGTAATGGAGTTCAAGCAGCTCTCGTCTCATTTGGCTCGGGCCTACTGATTATCGCGATTGTTGCAGTATTTAGCCCCAGCATTAAAGAAGGTGCACGTAATCTCAAAGGTGCCGTTGCACGGAAAGAGTTACCTAAGTGGACACTTTTTGCTGGCGCGCTCGGCGGTAGTTTTGTTGCAGTACAGACTCATATCGTTCCGCTCATTGGAGTTGCGATTTACTCTGTCGCATCGATTGCTGGACAGACCGCCGCATCTCTAGTTGTAGATCGTATTGGTCTGACTGGTGGTGGAAAGAAGCACATCACTCCTCGACGTATTGCTGCAGCTCTTGTTACAGTCTTTGCTGTCTTTATTTCGGTATTTGACCGTCTGGATGGCAGAGACCTCTCACTCTTTGCGGTATTACTGGGTTGTGTAGCGGGTGCGGTTGTTGGAGTACAACGCGCACTCAATGGTCAGATTAATGAACACTCCAATCAGAGTTTTACAACTTCATTCCTGAACTTCTTCATGGGTACAACATTCCTCTTTATATTCCTATTAATTCTTGTTGCAGCAGGACCCACAAAATTTGTTCCACTCCCATCTGGTCCTTGGTGGATTTACACAGGCGGAGTCCTTGGTGTCATCTACATTGCATTTACATCAACGATTGTTCAGCACCTAGGGGTTCTCACATTTACGCTCTTTAGCGTTGGTGGACAACTTGTTGGATCACTCTTGATTGATCTTTACTCACCGACAGATGGTGTCAATGTGAGCGCCTACTTAGTCACCGGAATTGTTATGACTTACTTTGGGGTTTTGGTCGGTGGCGTAAATAATTCACAAGCCCGGAAACGATTGAAGCAAGAATAAAGAAGGCAGCAATCGCGTAAGAGAAAGTCTTTACCCATGGCAGCGAAGCTGCGTAGTAACCAGCGAGAGTAATTCCTGCGCCCCAGAGCACTGCTCCTAAGGCATTCGCTGAGAGAAATTTGTAGTAATTCATCATCGATGCACCAGCAATAGGTGGCACAAATGTTCTAATCCAAGGGAAGAAACGTGCAGCTACTACTGCCCACCACCCAGTTCGTTCGTAAAAACGTTCTGAGTTAGCAATCATCTTCCGCATGCGTGGGGATTGATGTTTATCTAAATACGGTCTACCAACGACGCGACCAATAACAAAGCCCACTTGATCACCAAAAAATGCAGCAGCAAGAATCACGCTTACTAATATGACAATATTGATATTTCCGTGAGCTGCCGCGACTAACCCGGCACTAAAGAGAATTGAATCGCCCGGCAAGAAGAAGCCGAAGAGTAGACCAGTCTCAATAAAGACGATTGCACCAATTACTACATAAAAGATAAATGGAGCTAGTGATGATAATTGTTCATCAAATGAGGCTGCTAACTCGATCACACTGACTGCTTTACAGCCGCCGCGACTTTTGTTACAACATTGGGATCGAAGACGCTCGGAACGATAAACGATGTATTGAGCTGAGAAGGGCTTACGCAATCTGCAATTGCTTCAGCTGCCGCAACCAATAACTTATCTGTGATTTTATGAGCGTGCGCATCCAAGAGACCACGGAAGATTCCAGGAAA
>JBIICC010000072.1:0-4539 GCA_044239085.1 Candidatus Planktophila sp. | reverse complement strand
GTTTCCAGAGTCCGGTAAGTAAGTTGCACCATCTGCAATCTTCATATCTGGCAAGCGAGCTGCGAGTGCTTTGAATGCCTCTTTCATATCAAGTCGTGCAACGTAATGACCGATGCAGTGGTGCATACCGCCACCGAATCCAAAGTGCGGAGCGCGCTCTTTCTCAATATCAAATTCAGGGTTTTCAAACTTTGCAGGATCAGACCCAGCAGGAATAGTGAGCAAGTGAACTGTCGTACCTTGCTTAATAGTGATCTCTTTATACTCAATATCAACCGATGCTTCTCGGGATACCCATGTGATCGTTGGATTGACTCGCATTACTTCTTCGACTGCTAAGCGACCGAGTTCAGGGTCATCACCTAGCTTCTGCCATTGCGCAGGATTCGCGGAAAAAGTCTGCATTCCCAATCCAAGTTGATTTCTGGTTGTATCGAACCCTGCAAAGACAATCATGCTGACAAGTGAAAGCAGCTCATCATTTGTAATCTTTTGCCCATCAAGGTTTGCCTTCACAAGAGTCCCAACAAAGTCATCGCTATCGGAGTCAATGCGAGAGTCGATAAGAGCTTGTGAAATATCGAGAATTCCCTTGAGCCCATGTTCGATTACTGGCAGATCATTTTTGATTGTTACTGAGAAGACATAGCCGAGTTCTGTCGCATAGTCAGCAAGTTCTCGCCAGCGCTCTTTAGGTAGGCCTAGAAGTTCTGTGATTACCCGAGCAGAGAAAGGCTCGGCGAAATCAGACATAAACTCGCAACTTCCCTTTTCGCAGAAGCTATCAATAAGTTCGTTGGCAAGGCGTGCAAAGAAGGGAGTCATTGGCTCAATAGTGCGAGGAGAGAAAGCTGCACTTGAGAGTTTGCGAAGTCTTAAGTGATCTTCACCTTCAACACTGAGCAGCATTGTCTGCCACCAATCAGCAAGCAAGCCTTCGGTGATTCCATAGTGCTCTGGCCAGCGACGGGTACCTTGGTAGAGACGTTTATCCTTGAGTAGCGTGTTTGCATCTTCATATCTAAGGATTGCAATGCTGTATGGCGTCTTCGCATACCAATGCTCAGAACGGGCCTTCATGACTTCAGAAGATCTAATTGAAAATCCTGCTTGATTAAAATCGAGAAAAGCTAAATCTGTACTCACTTCTTAGCTCACTCTCTATTTTCGAGATGGAACTGCAGTGGACGATACTGGGATCGAACCAGTGACCCCCACAATGTCAATGTGGTGCTCTACCGCTGAGCCAATCGTCCGGGTCTTTCTTCGGTATTTCTATTCTATGAGGTTGTTGAGAAAGTATAGCCGAGGGTTTTAGCGAGCGTAATCGTCTTGAATACGCTCGATATCGTCTTCACCGAAGTACGTGCCTGTCTGCACTTCAATAAAAATTACCTCTTCTGTACTTGAGTTTCCAATACGATGAAGTTGGCCGACTGCAATATCGACAGTCTCACCTGGATTCTTCGTAAATTCTTTATCGCCTAGTACAACATCAGCTACGCCCTGGACAATGAACCAATGCTCTTGTCTCTTCTGATGACGCTGCAGAGATAAACGATGTCCCGGTAGAACCCATACTGTCTTTACCTTGTAGGTAGGAGTGTCCTGAAGAATTTCATACCGACCCCATGGTCGAGTTGAATCGTTATCTGACATTTCTACTCCATCTTTACTCTTCGAATCTTGAACTGGAGGTCGGAACGGGATTTGAACCCGTGTAGAGGGATTTGCAGTCCCTTGCCTCGCCTCTCGGCCATCCGACCAAACTCTTCACGACTGTGAAGTCTTACATAGACAAACCGCCACCCGAAAATGAATTCAAAGCGGCGGTTAATCCGAGCGGACGACGGGGTTCGAACCCGCGACCTGAACCTTGGCAAGGTTCCGCGCTACCAGCTGCGCTACGTCCGCATTTTGTGCAGGGGCAAATCTAGCGCAGCAAGGGCTCAACTGCCAAAGCGTGAAAAAGATTGAGAGGAATTTACCCTCTTATCTGCGTAGCCTTGGGCAGGTGTCGAACTTAGGGGATTGTTTCTGGATGGGTGGTCGTTTGGCGACCAATCTTCAAGAGATGAGTGATGATCCTGGAGTACTCGATGATGGAAGATTTTGGGCAGTAGTCATTACCTTTGAAGGTGAATTGACCTTTGCGAGGTTTGAAAACGTTATTGAAAGCCCATTTCCTGAAACTGCATGGAATGGATTTGCAAGTGCTTGGAATTCATCTGTTACCAAGGATGCATATATCAAATATGTTGAAGAGATTCGATCCCTGATTGCAAACGGCACGGTTTATCAAGTCAATGCCTGTTACGAGATAGTCAACAGTGCTGCAGATTCAAAGGCCGATTTATCTGGCCTCTTTACCCGACTTTTGAAGGGAAACCCTGCCCCCTTTGCGCAGTACTTGAAAATTCCATCTTTAGAGATTGCATCAGCATCTCCCGAAAGATTTCTTAGCCGAACAGGTAATGTGATTCTTACATCTCCAGTAAAGGGAACTATTCGTGGAGACACTGCGACCTTTGGCGAGAAAGATAAAGCCGAGAATTTGATGATTGTAGATTTGATGAGAAATGATCTCGGAAAGATCTGCGCAGATGGATCTGTTGAAGTTTCAGAGTTATTTAGATCAGAAGTGCATCCGGGATTGACGCACCTAGTTTCAGATGTTCAAGGTACTTTGCGAGCAGGAGTTAAGTGGCGTGAAATCATTGAGGCGTTGACACCACCTGGTTCAGTAAGTGGTGCTCCAAAGAGTTCAGCGTTAAAGACGATCTCGGAGAATGAAAGTGTCGCAAGAGGGGTTTATTGCGGAGCTATAGGCTGGATTGAAGGAGATCGCGCCGAACTTGCTGTGGGGATAAGAACTTTCTGGAAGGGCTCTGACTCAAGTGTTCGATTCGGAACCGGGGCTGGAATAACTTGGGGGAGCGACCCGGTGAGCGAATGGGAAGAGACGCAATTGAAAGCGGAGAAACTCATTGCAATCGCAGGCGGTGAAATGAGATGACAATGCATCTCGATAAATACGGTTTCCCTCAAACAAGCGGACTCTTTGAAACAATCAAAACAATTGATGGAAATCCGATCTCACTTAATCGCCATATGCGACGCGCACTCGACTCGGCTCGCGATTTAGGGATTTCCATGCCAGGTGAAGAGGCTCTGAGAGATGAGTTAATAGAAGTACTCTCAAGCACCAGCTTCCCAACTGGGCGTCTTCGCATCTGTTTCTGGAAAGAAGATTTCTCGATCACGCATCACGAATATGAAGAGCTGACTGAACCCGCCCGCGTGAACTTTAAGAGCGAGTCTGTTCAAGGTTCGAACCACAAGGTGTTTCCTTACGATGACAGATTTAGGATCCTCGAAGCGGCGAGGGATGAAGGCTTTGATGATTCAATTCTCTTCAATAAGAAGAATGAGGTTACCGAAACTGCAGTTTCGAACCTAGTTCTAAGAATTGCAGATCAGTGGGTTACGCCGCCAATTACATCCGGGCTACTTCCTGGAGTCGTTCGCGCAATTGCAATAGAGGAATGTGGCGTGAAAGTTCGCGCTATTCATATCTCTGAAATCGCAGATATCGAGTCGGCCTTCTTGGTCTCGAGCCTTCGTTTGGCGCAGCCAATTTCACATATCGGTGAGATGAAATTGAAGAGAGGTGAGGCATCCCTCGAGTTGAGAGAGCAAATAATCGCTTCATCGAAGCCTCATTCGGTAGGCTAACCCCATGTCTCAGATCTCGGTAACCGTGGATGGTTCAGCGGTAACTATCGATAGCGAGCAACGGCCAACACAGATTTTTGCCGAGAATAAAGAGATTGTCGTCTGCAAGATCAATGGCGTGCTCATGGATCTCTGGACCGATCTCAAAGATGGCGATCTGATTGAAGGTATTTCGATTTCATCTCCTGAAGGGCTCTCAGTCCTACGTCACTCAACTGCTCACGTAATGGCCCAGGCAGTTCAGCAAGTCTTTCCAGGTACTCGCCTTGGTATTGGTCCACCGATAACAGATGGCTTCTATTACGACTTCGATCCCGAGAACGCATTCAATCCCCAAGATCTTGAGAAGATCGAAAGTGCGATGCGCAAGATTGTTAAAGAAGGTCAGCGTTTCAAGCGTCGCGTAACTAATGAAGCAGATGCCCTCAAAGAGTTGGCGCACGAGCCATTTAAGTGCGAGCTGATTGGCATCAAGGGTGGAAGCTCGGATGAGGCAAGCGTTGAAGTTGGCGGCACAGAGCTAACCATTTATGACAATTTAGGTCGCGACGGAAAGCCCGTCTGGTCAGATCTCTGCAGAGGTCCGCATTTGCCTTCCACGAAAAATGTTCCTGCATTTAAGTTGATGCGCAGTGCAGCGGCATATTGGCGAGGTTCAGAGAAGAACCCAATGCTGCAGAGAATTTATGGAACTGCATGGCCTTCGCAAGATGAACTCAATGCATACCTCGAGCTACTCGCAGAAGCTGAAAAGCGCGATCATCGTCGACTTGGTCAAGAGCTTGATCTCTTCTCATTTCCCGA
>JBIICC010000054.1:0-5714 GCA_044239085.1 Candidatus Planktophila sp. | reverse complement strand
AGAGAATTTATGGAACTGCATGGCCTTCGCAAGATGAACTCAATGCATACCTCGAGCTACTCGCAGAAGCTGAAAAGCGCGATCATCGTCGACTTGGTCAAGAGCTTGATCTCTTCTCATTTCCCGAAGAGATTGGTTCCGGTCTTGCGGTCTTTCATCCAAAGGGCGGAATCATCCGTCGCGCCATGGAAGATTACTCAAGAAAGCGCCACGAAGAAGAAGAGTATGAATTTGTTTACTCACCACATTTAACAAAAGCCGCACTCTTTCAAAAGTCAGGCCACCTTGATTGGTATTCAGAGGGCATGTACCCACCAATGATCATGGATGAAGAGCTCCATGCTGATGGAACTATCAAACGTGCTGGGCAGCAGTACTACATGAAGCCGATGAACTGCCCATTCCACAACCTCATCTTCCAGTCACGTCAACGTTCATATCGCGAACTTCCACTGCGTCTCTTTGAATTCGGAACTGTATATCGCTACGAAAAGTCTGGTGTTCTCCACGGAATTACTCGAGCCCGAGGCTTTACCCAAGATGATGCCCATATCTATTGCACAAAGGAGCAGATGGCAGGGGAGTTAGATTCTCTCCTTACCTTCGTGTTGAATTTGCTGCGCGATTATGGTCTTCAAGATTTCTATCTCGAACTATCTACTCGTAACCCCGAGAAATCCGTGGGAGAAGATGCAGATTGGGTTGAGGCAACTGAAGCGCTTCGAAAAGCTGCTCTTGCTCAAGGATTGGAACTTGTACTCGATGAAGGTGGCGCGGCTTTCTACGGTCCAAAGATTTCGGTACAAGCTAAAGATGCAATTGGTAGAACGTGGCAGATGTCTACGATTCAAGTTGACTTCCAACTCCCACAACGTTTTGAACTTGAATTTTCTGCTGCAGATGGAAGTCGTCAGCGCCCCGTCATGATTCATAGAGCGCTCTTCGGTTCGATTGAACGTTTCTTTGGAGTCCTGACAGAGCATTACTCAGGAGCATTCCCACCATGGCTTGCGCCTGTTCAAGTAGTAGCGATTCCAGTTGCGGATACTTTTAACGATTACCTCTTTGGGGTTGCAAAGACGTTGAAGGCGGCTGGAATTCGCGTCGAGGTTGATGCATCTGATGATCGCATGCAGAAGAAGGTTCGCAATGCCCAGATGCAGAAGGTTCCTTACATGCTCATTGCTGGCGAGGAAGATATGAATTCTGGCGCCGTTTCATTCCGTTATCGCAATGGTGATCAGAAGAATGGAATTCCAATCGCGCAAGCTATTGAAGAGATTCTCCAAACAATCTCAACTCGCAAGCAGGTCTAGCCAATGTCCAATATTGATGGCGCAGGTATGCCAGACGGATGGCAACGTCTCTGGGCTCCTCACCGCCTAGAATATCTTCGTGGCGAGAACCGCCCACTAGAAGGAAATGAAGTTGAATGTCCTTTCTGCCGAATACCAACACTGAGCGATGAAGAAGGCCTTGTTGTCCATCGCGGAAAGAGCGCCTTCGTTGTAATGAATCTCTATCCATATAACCCAGGTCATCTCTTGGTCTGTGCATTTAGACATGTCGCTGATTTAACGGAGTTAACAGATGAAGAACGTCATGAGATAACTGATTTATCTGCTCACGCAATGGGTGTTATCCGTAAAGTCTCAAAGGCAGATGGATTTAACCTAGGTATGAATCAAGGCGCTATCTCAGGAGCAGGCGTTGCCGCACATATCCATCAGCATATTGTTCCGCGGTGGTCTGGGGATGCGAACTTTATGCCGATTATCGGAAAGACAAAGGTATTGCCGCAGTTGCTGACAACTACGAGAGAAGAGTTAGCTGCTGCTTGGTAGTTGATTTATATAGTCAAGGACAATATCAACACCAAGTCCTGAAGTAAGATTGATTGGAATCGCCGGAAAGATTATTCCAGCGGCAAATGCACCATCTTCCATCTCTGACATCTGATTGAAATATTCTTCACGAAATTCTCGGACCAGCTCTTCATGTTCTGCATCGCAATGACGTAACGACTTAGGAGTTATTGTGTAATCGACAATCATCAGATCATCTAAACGAATCAACGCTGCAGGATTGCCATCATCACCGTGTAGCACCAAATATGGTGTTACTAACTGATCAAAGACTCGATTGGCAACCATCACAGCATCTTCAAAATCGAGCTCTTGCCCATCTAGCCCTGTCACGACAACAATTCGCGGGGTTTGGTAGTCATCAAGCGCAGACCAATGAGCAATCGTTTCGGCATCAATTCCCGCAGATGGATTGATAGCGAAGATAGCTAGATCCGTCTCAGAGCCTGGAGTTTGTCCAGTAACTCCACCGAAGGCAGTGGCCACGGCTTGAGGAGATGCTGAGACATGTCCATAAATATGGATACGTTTCACAGCGCCGGAGGTAGATGTTGGCATGAGGTAAAGCCTACGATGGTGCCGATGATTAGTGGGGCACTGAAACCGGCGGTTACACGATTAATAAATCCTGTAGCTCGATTTGCCCTGCGAATTGGTTTAACCCCTAACTCAGTTACAGTTCTAGGTGCTACCGGTCTTGTCTCATCCGCGCTCTTCTTTTATATCAATGAAGAGTATTTTGTTGGAACACTGGTTATCTCGTTCTTTGCCTTGAGCGATCTCTTCGATGGCGCGATGGCGAGAATCTCAGAAGAAGGTTCAAGCCAGTGGGGTGGATTTCTAGATTCCACAATTGATCGCGTCACCGATTCTGCAATCCTTATCGCAATTTTAATTCCGCTCACTGCATCTAATGATGCGCTAACTCCCGTCGCGTTGACCACGCTCGTTACCGGCCTTCTAATTCCATATATTCGGGCCAAAGCGGAGAGTTTCAATATTCAATGTTCGGTCGGAATCGCAGAACGTACAGAACGTTTGATTATTCTTCTTACTGCTATTGGTTTTCATGGCCTTGGTGCTCCATATGCATTAGCGATTGGGCTTTGGCTTCTAGCTGCTTTGGGAGTCATCACTGTTATTCAAAGAGTAAGAACGGTATTCGTAGGTCTTCACTCATCATGAAGGATTCACTTTCAGCTCTCGCATATTTCGCTGGATGGAGGTTAGTTCGTACTCTTCCCGAAAGAAGTGCATATCGCCTTTTCTCATTTATTGGGCGAAGGGCTGTTAAGGCCAATGGCAAGAGCGTTCAACGTCTGCGATTTAATCTCTCCCGAGTCAAGTCTGAGCTATCAGAGATTGAATTAGAGAACCTTGTCTCTCGCGCATTTGATTCTTACCTGCGTTATTGGTGTGACACTTTTAGAATCCAAGATTGGTCAAGGCAGCGCATGCAAGAGACGGTGACGCTGACGAATGGCCATCTCTTAATTGACCCCATGCGCTCAGGAAGAGGTGTTGTCATCGCTCTGCCTCATTCAGGCAATTGGGATCACGCAGGGGCTTACTTTTGTTCGATTGGAATTCCACTCGTCACTGTTGCAGAACGGCTAAAACCAGAGGCGTTATTTCAGAGATTTCTTGAATATAGAAATTCCATGGGATTTGAAGTTCTATCACTAGATTCACGATCCTTTGTCACCCTCATGAAGCGAGCTCGTGAGAAACGATTGATTGCACTTGTTGCAGATAGAGATTTATCTCGCGCTGGCGTAGACGTCGACTTCTTCGGTTATCCCTCGCGAATGCCGGCAGGTCCAGCTCTCCTTGCTGTGAAGACTGGAATTCCTCTCGTAGTGGCCCATGTTTCCTACACATCTACTGGCATTCACATTGATTTTACTGAGGTATCAGTACCTGAAACTGGAGATGAATCGGAGAAGGTATCTAAAGTTGTACAGGCGTGCGCTGATCTCTTTGCCCGAGGGATAGCTGAACATCCTGAAGATTGGCATATGCTTCAAAGGATTTGGATTGATGGCGATTTTAAGGAGCGCGAGTAATGCCACTAGCAAAAAAGCGCATCGGAATTGTCTGTCCTTATGGGTGGGATACACCTGGCGGAGTTCAGAGCCATGTCGGAGATTTAGCTGAATATCTCATTGCTCAAGGACACTTTGTCTCAGTGTTGGCTCCAGTGATTAATGAAGAAGCTATTCCTGATTACGTCATTAGCGCAGGAAGACCAATCTCGATTCCGTATAACGGCGCAGTTGCCAGGATTTTATTTGGACCGCTTGCATTTGCTCGAGTGAAGCAGTGGATTGGTAATGGAAACTTTGATCTCCTTCACCTTCACGAGCCGGCTATCCCATCCATTTCCTTATTGGCATGTTGGGCATCTGAGGGTCCGCTCGTTGGAACATTTCACGCAGCTTCAACTCGACAGAAGATTGCATTCGCAATTACACCATTTATTGAGCCGGTAATTGAGAAGCTCACAGCTAGAATTGCAGTCAGCGAAGCGGCCCGTGAGACTTTGCAGATTCACCTTGATACAGATGCCGTAGTAGTTCCTAATGGTATTTATGCAAAGAGATTTTCCGATGCGCATACAGACCCTCGATGGTCTGGAAACACAATCGGTTTCATAGGTCGCTTTGAAGAGAATCGAAAAGGATTATCTGTGCTTATTGAGGCACTTCCGGCCATCATCGAGAAGATTCCCGAGATCCGCGTGATCGTTGCAGGTCCAGGAAATCCGGCGACAATCCTTGAAGATATGGATCCCCATCTTCGCCAGAGATTTACCTTCCTCGGTCGGATCTCCGAGCAAGATAAGGCTAACTTCATGTCTTCGGTATCGATTTATGTTGCACCTAATACCGGCGGTGAATCATTCGGGATTATTCTCGCTGAAGCTTTAGCTGGGGGAGCATCGGTCCTGGCAAGTGATATTCCAGCTTTTGATTCGTTATTGGGGCATGGAAAGTACGGATCACTCTTTCAATCAGAGAATGCACAAGATCTGGCCAAGAGAGCTATCGAACTTTTGAATAACCCAGACCTTCGTACTGCAATTGCTAAAGCAGGACGTGAATATGCGCAGAGTTTTGACTGGGATGTGGTCGCTGAAAGAATTTATGATGTCTACGAAATGGCAATGGTCGGCCATGATGGAGTTACGCTATCTTCAGATAGTCGTGCATGGAATAAATTGTTGGGGAGAAATTGATGAATAAGTTTCTTGCCGCAGCATTATTTATCGCCGCTCTTGCTTGGTATCTCTCCTTTCTCGCAGGTCGTTTAGATCGACTTCACAATCGTGTTGAAACGAGTTGGGCTAATCTCGATGGGCTTTTGCAGCGCAGGGCTGCCATCGCAATTGAGATTGCTCGTTCAGAAATTTCAGATCCTGCATCCTCTCTCTTGCTTACCTTTGCAGCTCACCAAGCTCGCGATGCCAGCGTGCGCGATAGATCCCAGGCTGAGACGGGACTTACAGGTGCTCTAGGCATTTTGCTCGAAAGCTCCGGAGAAATTTCAACTCCTATTGAATTAGATTTAGTACGAGAACTCGATGATCTAACGCAGAAGATAAAGGTAGCTATTGCAATGCATGTCGAAGCTGTAGATAGAACGCAGATGGTCCGTAAGAAATTTCTCATCCGAATCTTTCGTTTAGCAGGCCATGCACCAGCTCCAGTGATTTATGAATTTGAAGGCGATGTCCTTTAGAAAACAGGCAACGATCGGCGTTGCACTCCTCCTCATTCTTTTCGCCTTACTCTCGTTGTCGCGCCCGAATTCGTTCTCGCCCTTTCAGAATCCATTTATGAAGAGTGA
>JBIICC010000053.1:0-5808 GCA_044239085.1 Candidatus Planktophila sp. | reverse complement strand
CCCAGGCATCATCACTCCCCTGAGAAAATGATGCAAGGAATGCGACTACCGGAACAGCCAGAAAGCCTCTCCAGAAGACCGTCTTCTTATCTCTATTGGTGAGTTGTACCTGGATGACTGTCTCTACTTGATTGCTCATATGAAGATTCTAGATGAGAGAGATACTCTTTGCCTATGAGCACTCGCGAATATGCAATCATTACTGGAGCAAGCAGCGGAATCGGCGCTGCAACAGCACGTTTATTGGCGAAGAATGGATATCACGTCATTGCCGCTGCACGTCGCATGGATCGATTAGAAGCTCTGGCAAAAGAAGATGGCGAGATTGAAGCCTTTCAATTAGATGTGACAGTTCAATCAGAGATTGATGCACTTGCTAAGCATCTTCATGGCAAGCCTGTTTCAATTCTTATCAACTGTGCCGGTGGTGCCTTTGAATCTGATTCCATTACTGACTCAGATCCAGAGATTTGGAAGAAGACTTTCGACATTAACGTAGTTGGTTCAGTTCGTATGGTTAAGGCCATGACACCGCTGATGCAGGAATTTGGCCGTGGTCACAGTGTCATGATTTCTTCCACTGCAGGCCATAGAGTCTATGAAAATGGTGGAAGTTATGTTGCTGCGAAATTTGCAGAGACCTCAATGGTGGAAACTCTTCGCCTTGAACTAAACGGCCAACCAATTCGGGTGACAGAGATTGCGCCCGGAATGGTGAAGACAGATGAATTCTCATTCCAACGCTTCCAAGGAGATGTCGAGAAAGCGGCGAAGGTCTATGAAGGAGTTACACGTCCGCTAGTTGCTGAAGATGTCGCCGAAGCGATTCGCTGGTCTGTCATGCTTCCTAGCCACTTCAATGTTGATTCGTTGATGATCAGACCACTTGCGCAAGCACAGGTTCACAAGGTCTATCGCCAACCTCTTTAAGTCTCTAAAGCAACTCGATACTGAGCAAGAGTTGAATCTGTTGCATATGCAATACGAACTCCAGCTGCACGAGATGAAGCAAGTCCTTCAACAATCTGCTGAGTAAGAACTTCACCCGGTGCAACAACAGCAACACCTGGGGGATATGGCGCAATCAAATCTGCTGATACGCGACCAAGTGCATGTGCAGCATCGACCATCTCTGTCTTTGCGAAGTAAGCCTCGCGCATTGAAATCTTCTTCTGAGGAGTAACAGACCAACTCAAGGCAGTCGCGCTTTCGCGACGTTGCTCTTGGCGGCGTTTGAGAATGGGAATCAAGACATCTGCTAAATGTAAGAAATCTTCGCGTGAATCTGCAATAGTTCCGAGAAATACGATGGTGTCTCGATCGGCCATTTCAACGCGAATTCCTGCTGCCTGCAGATCTTCTTCAATGTCAACGCCCGATGCACCGAGTTGCTGCACACGCAAGACAATCTTCGTTGGATCAAAGCGGCCAGCGGGAAAATCACTTGGGTAAAGGAATATCGGAAGAGCAAACTCAGCTTGCACGCTCTCTTTAAATGCGTGAATATTCTCAAGAAGCCTGCCGATTAGCTCTTCACCGCGAGTTTGCAGAAGTGCGCGAACACCATCGATAGATGCAAGGGGAGCTCCAGCAGGTGAAGTTGTATGTGTAGTCTCAAAACTTTGCTCGAGTCTTTCGGCGCTTAAAAATTCTGTGCGAGCAAGCAATAGTGCAGAGGCGCTGTATCCAGGAAGTGCTTTATGTGTACTTGTAATCAGGGCATCGGCGCCAAGTTGAAAAGCATGGCGAGGAAGCTGCGGTTGAAATCCAAAGTGGCCACCCCATGCCGCATCGAGAATTACAGGAATCTTCTTCTCATGTGATGCATTAATTAGCACTGGCAGGTCCGAGACTGTCCCGAGGTAACCAGGTTCTGTCAGCAGCACAGCAATTGGGTTTTCAGTAAGCGCCTTCTTGAGTTCCGCAATCCCGATTCCAATGGGAACACCGGTTGCACCATCAATTTCAGGGCTCATCCAGATTGGCTCTAACCCTGCGAGGACTAGAGCACTGAGAACAGATCGATGTGCGGTACGAGATACTGCAACTTTATCTCCGGGTTTTCCGAGCGCGAAGATAATCGCTTGATTTGCATGTGTTGAACCACCTGTAGAAAATCGTGCGTAATCAGCACCCCACAATTTTGCAGCCAGTCCTTCAGCTTCTCGCAAAGTTTGATTCGTTAACTTGATTTCATCGAGCCCACCATAGAGCGGAGTATCTGAGTCGACGACTGCACCCAGGCCAGCGTCGAGCGCTGATGTCTTCTGCTTATGGCCCGGGATAGTGAAGGGAGTTCGAGCGCTCTCAAAGTATGAGAGGTAGGCATCTAATAAAGGTGCCATTTTGCGAAGTTCGCTCATGTGGCAAGCCTAACTTGTCGTAAGCCATGGTTGGGCTCGCACTGAGAAATGATGGCCTTAGAATTGGTCCATGACATCAAAGGATCCTCTCCCGCAATCACGCCATTTGGCCACTGAAATTCCAGGGCCAAAATCAACTGCAGCTTTGCAGCGACGTAAAGAGGCTGTTGCTGGGGGACTTGGAATGGCGATGCCAATCATTGTCTCTCGTGCACAAGATGCGATCATTGAAGATATCGATGGAAACCGAATCATTGATCTTGGTGCAGGTATCGGAGTTGTCACCGTTGGAAACTCAGCACCTCGGGTTGTGAAAGCAGTACAAGATGCTGTTGCCGCATTTACACATACAAACTTCACAACGGCTCCATACATGGGTTATATCGAGGTCTGCGAAGCCCTTAATCGTTTAACCCCAGGAAAGTTTAAGAAGAAGTCGATTCTGCAGAATTCAGGTGCCGAAGCTGTCGAGAATGCAATCAAGATTGCGCGTCACTACACAAAGCGCCCAGCAGTTGTTGTCTTTGAACATGCCTATCACGGTCGTACCAATCTCACGATGGCGCTGACTGCAAAGAATCTTCCATACAAGGATGGCTTTGGACCGTTTGCAAGTGAGATCTACCGCATGCCGATGCCATACCCATACCGCTGGCTAGGAAACCCTGAGACCATCACAGAAGATGCTCTCGATATGGTTATTCATAAGATTGAAAAAGAGATTGGCGCACATAACGTTGCTGCAATAATCATCGAGCCAGTAATTGGCGAGGGCGGATTTATCGTGCCACCAACTGGATTTATGCCAGGCCTTCAGAAGTTTGCAACTGAAAATAAGATTGTCTTTATTGCAGATGAAGTTCAATCAGGATTTGCTCGTACAGGCAAGATGTTCGCTGTTGAACATGAAAATATGGAACCCGACATGATTGTCTCTGCAAAAGGAATTGCTGGAGGCCTTCCACTTGCTGCAGTCACTGCTCGTGCTGAGATCATGGATTCATCGCATGTCGGTGGCCTTGGTGGCACTTACGGTGGAAATCCAATCGCGTGCGCTGCAGCACTTGCTGTTATTGAGATGATTGAAGAAGAGAAGTTACTTGAACGAGCCGAGCAGGTAGGAAAGATCCTCTTCGCAGAACTCAATGCGCTAAAAGCTAAGTATCCAATCATCGGCGACGTTCGTGGCCGCGGTGCAATGGTTGCAATCGAGTTAGTTCATGCAGGAACAAAGGATCCAAATCCAGAAGCGATGGCAAAGGTCATTAAGTATTGCCAGAGCAAGGGTGTGCTGATCTTGACCGCCGGCACCTATGGCAACGTAATTCGCTTCTTGCCACCTGTGGTCATTACTGATGAACTTCTAAAGGATGCCCTCGGCGTTCTTGCAGAGGGCTTTGCAACTCTCTAAGCGCCCAGGCTAAATCACCACCCTCTATCACCCCCGACTAGGGTGATTTTCGCTTCCAAAAGTAGCTCTTTAGCCTCACCCTTAGCGCATGACGACGAAGCGAGTCACCCGGCAGGAGATAGGTGAGGTGAGACCTGCCTTCGATATCACTTCGGGCATCACCCTGTCGCGCTCAATGGTTCCAACGCTGGCACCGAATTACATATCCCGAAAACGACTCTTTCCACTGCTAACTCATTCAGCGCCAAGTACAACAGTTGTCATCGCGCCAGCTGGATATGGAAAGACTTCACTTGTTGCTGAATGGGCGAACCAGAGCGTAGATCCTGTCATCTGGCTAACGATTACCAATAGCGATTCCATCAATGAAATGTCCGCGCTCTTAATCCAAGCTACTCGCAACGTTGTTCCAGGTTTTGCCTCATGGTTTGAGACGGATCAACTTGTGCGACCAACTGAAGTTATCCGCCGATGGGGAAATGAACTACTTGAAACAGGAAAGAACTATGTTTTTGTGATTGATAATCTGCGTAGCCAATCATCTGGTGATGTTGATATTGCAGAGAGATTAGTTCAGCAATTCCCATCAAATGTTAGTTTTGTAGCAATTCGGCGGGACCCTCTTGAGAGCATGTATCAAGCTTTTCTATCAAGAGGACCACTTCATATCATTGGGCTAAATGAGTTGAAATTTACCGATGATGAAG
Organism: Candidatus Planktophila sp.; assembly: GCA_044239085.1. GTDB lineage: Bacteria > Actinomycetota > Actinomycetes > Nanopelagicales > Nanopelagicaceae > Planktophila. The sequence goes on along the minus strand of JBIICC010000053.1, from coordinate 1,327 downwards.
TTAAATCTCTCGCCTTGGCGAATAAGATTGATTTTGAGAGTGTGAAAATCAAGGAATCACTTTTGGGTGCAATGGGATGGCCTGCGGCAGTGGGAATCCTTATTCGCCATCTTGAGAAGTCAGAATCACCTGTAGATTTTGCCAAGATGCTCACAACTCAAGCAGAGCCGCTTCGCGCCCTAGCGTTAACGATCATCGATGGAATTGACTGTGAAATTAAGAAAGTTGTTACAAAACTCTCTGTTGTGCATGAATTCAACCAAGAAGCCGCACAAGTAATATTGGGCGAAGAATATGACTTTAATCTTATTAACGAGATTGCTCTCGAAGGAAATTTCTTTACTCAGACAAGTGATCCTGAACAGACCTACTCATTTACTCGGCTGATGCGTGAGATTTTCCTGTTAGAGCTCAATAAAGAGCCAGGAACTAAGAGGGAAATCCACATCCGTCTATGTGAATATTATGAACATTACAATCAACCCAACCTCGCACTTGAGCATGCATTCCTCGCTGGAGATTCTGAGAAAATCAGTTCTTTATTCCCGAATGCCGCACGAATGTTGCTTGCCAGGGGTCAAGGTAATGACTTAGTACGCTGGGCCGTATTTGCAGGAGATAGCTCTCAAGTCGGCCTCTTGAAGCGTGCCACTGTTGAAATTGCTGGGTATCTAGCATCACTTGACTACCACACGGTCATTAGCTTGCACGATCAGATGCGTCACGATGCAAAGGGAACAGTGATTGAAGGATTCATCAATCAGATCGCAGCGGGCAATAAGGCGTATATAGAGATTGCTCAAGGCAGATTTAAGGAGTTTGATTCATCATTTTCTACTGTGATGAAGCCCGTGAGCGATCCACTGATGCTCGGGGTTGAAGAGCAGATTGGAATGCTTCGACTTGCGGCAATCTCAGCATTTATCCGCGACGATACAGAGGCAGTTGAAGAGTATTACCAGCAGAGTCTAAGCAAGGCTACTGAGGCACAGATTGCAACTGGACATGTTCTGCTTGCTCAGATGAATGCGCTATCACTCTTTCAAGTCGGCGAGTATCGCAAGGCCTTTGAAGCTGCAACGATTGCGACTTCTAATGCACGCAGAAATGGTTTCGTTGGAGTAATGGGACCGCTGCCTTCGATGTATGTGCAGGCGCGTTGCTTACTGGAATTCTCACGACCAGATGAAGCATTTGAGATCTTCGCACAGATAAAGAATTTGGCTCAGCAGTGGAAGCAGTGGATCTGGTACTTCCTCGCAGATGGCTACTTTGCACGCGATCTGGTACTCAAAGGACGATCAAGTGAGGCACTTGAAATCATTAA
>JBIICC010000052.1:0-5999 GCA_044239085.1 Candidatus Planktophila sp. | reverse complement strand
TAGGTCCCCGTATTAGAACGGGTGGGCCCAGGTGGACTTGAACCACCGACCTCTTCCTTATCAGGGAAGCGCTCTAACCAGGCTGAGCTATGGGCCCGCAAGACGTACTTTCGTGCGTTTCGCAGAAGCGCTAGGTTACTTGAATTTCATCAAGTAGCCAAAACGGCCTCCATAACTACAGGCGTGAACCCTACTACTTTTGCGGAGAAATCTCATCTTCGCTGTTGCGGGTCACAGATAAGAGGGTCGCACCTTCATCAAGGTTGACCAGGCGAACACCCATGGAGTCGCGTCCTGTTTGGCGCACCTCTGCAGCTGGGGTTCGCATAACAGTTCCAGCAGATGTAATTGCAAGGATCTCATCTGCATCTTCAAGAACGAGTGCTGAGACAAGTGTTCCGCGAGAATCTTCATCAATCTTTGCAGCTTTAATTCCGATTCCGCCGCGACCTTGTAAGCGATACTCATCGATAGGTGTCTTCTTTCCATAACCACCATCGGTTGCAGTAAAGACAAAAGCTCCTTGAGAAGATTGCGAATCAACACGAGCCATGGTGAGAAGTTCATCGCCGTCGCGGAACTTCATTCCGATTACACCAGATGTTGATCGACCCATAGGGCGTAGTGATTCATCATCAGTTGTAAATCGAAGTGACATCGCTTTCTTGGAGACGAGAAGAAGTTCATCACCGTTACGAACAAGGGATGCTGATACAACTTCATCGCCAGGCTTAAGTGAGATTGCGATTAGTCCACCTGTGCGAGGTGAGTCGTACTCGGCAAGTGGAGTCTTCTTTACAAGCCCACCCTTAGTTGCAAGAACTAGGAACGGCGCTGCGCTGTAATCCTTAAATGAAAGTACTTGTGCAATCTGCTCATCAGGTTTAAATGCCATCAGATTTGCCACATGCTGTCCGCGAGCATCGCGACCTGCATCTGGAAGCTCGTGCACCTTGGCGCGATAGACGCGACCTTGGTTTGTGAAGAATAAGAGCCAGTCGTGTGTTGATGCAACGAAGAAGTGGTCGACTACATCATCTTGCTTTAGCGCTGCACCTTTTACGCCACGACCTCCGCGACGCTGTGACTTATAGAGATCGGCAGTTGTGCGCTTTGAATATCCACCACGTGTAATCGTTACGACTACATCGTTATCTGGAATCAAATCTTCTGCGGAGAAATCGCCTTCGCTAGCAACGAGCTGAGTACGACGTTCGTCCCCGTACTTAGCGACCAAATCAGTGAGCTCTGTCTTGATAATTTCACGTTGCTTAGCCTCGGAAGCCAAGATCGAGTTAAGTTCGATGATATCTGCCATCAACCCGTCATATTCATCATTAATTTTCTGGCGTTCCAACGCTGCAATACGGCGCAACTGCATATCGAGAATTGCATTTGCCTGAATCTCATCAACATCAAGTAGCTTCATCAAACCTGTACGTGCTTCTTCAGGTGTCTTAGATGCGCGAATAAGTGCGATTACTGCATCAAGTGCGTCGAGCGCCTTGAGGTAACCCTTCAAGATATGGGCGCGCTTCTCTTTCTCAACAAGGCGGAACTTGGTGCGGCGGACAATTACTTCTACCTGATGCTCGATGTAGTACTTGATGAATTCATCAAGGCGCAGTGTGCGAGGTACTCCATCGACAAGCGCCAACATATTTGCGCCAAAGGTATCTTGCAGTTGAGTCTGCTTATAAAGGTTATTAAGGATGACCTTAGGGATAGCAGAACTTTGAAGAACGATGACGAGGCGCTGACCAAGACGTTCGTTACCTTCATCGCGAACATCTGCGATGCCCTTGATCTTTCCATCCTTAACAAGCTCTGCAATCTTGAGAGCTAAATTATCTGGGTTCACTTGATATGGAAGTTCAGTAATAACTAAGCATGTGCGCTTATTGATCTCTTCGACATTTACGACTGCTCGCATCGTGACTGAGCCACGACCTGTGCGGTAGGCATCTTCGATTCCACCACGGCCGACAATTAGCGCCTTCGTTGGGAAATCTGGGCCTTTAACGATTGTCAGTAAGTGGTTGAGAAGATCTGGCGCCGGCATATCTGGATGCTCAAGTGAGTAAATAACTGCTTCACCGATTTCGCGAAGGTTATGCGGAGGAATATTTGTCGCCATACCCACTGCAATACCTGCAGAACCATTTACAAGAAGGTTTGGAAAGCGCGATGGAAGTACATCTGGCTCTTGTGAACGGCCGTCATAGTTGGGAGAGAAGTTGACGGTATCTTCATCAATATCGCGCATCATCTCCATTGCAAGTGGCGCTAAGCGAGCTTCTGTATAACGCATCGCTGCAGCTGGATCATTTCCAGGTGAACCAAAGTTTCCATTTCCATCAACAAGTGGATAACGAAGTGACCATGACTGCGCTAAACGAACAACAGTGTCATAAATCGCGGTGTCACCATGTGGGTGGTAATTACCCATGACATCACCGACGATGCGTGAAGATTTGTAGTAACCCTTATCTGGGCGATAGCCAGCGTCATACATCGCATATAAAACGCGGCGGTGAACAGGTTTTAAACCATCGCGAACATCTGGAAGTGCGCGGCCAACAATGACTGACATTGCATAGTCGAGATAGCTTCGCGCCATTTCAACTTGGAGGTCAACTTTCTCAATGCGATCGAAAGTGACTTCCTCGCCAGTGAAATCATCTGGTGTGTTCTTATCTTTAGCCATCAGATATCCAAGAACCTAACATCCTTAGCGTTGCGCTGAATAAATGCGCGACGCTTTTCAACATCTTCGCCCATAAGTACGGAGAAGAGATCGTCGGCTGCTGCTGCATCTTCAAGAGTTACCTGAATTAAGACTCGGTGTTCTGGATCCATCGTTGTATCCCAAAGCTCTTTAGCAGGCATCTCACCTAAGCCCTTAAATCGCTGGATTCCATCTTCCTTTGGAAGACGCTTTCCTGCATCGAGACCAATCTTGATCATGCCATCGCGTTCTCTATCACTAAATGCGTATTCGACGGGATCTTTGCCGCCCCACTTCAATTTATAAAGTGGTGGCTGAGCAAGATAGACAAAACCGTTCTCAATCAGCGGGCGCATAAAGCGGAATAGAAGCGTTAGTAAAAGTGTTCGGATATGTTGTCCATCGACATCAGCATCTGCCATCAAGATAATCTTGTGATAGCGAAGTTTTTCGATATCGAAATCATCGTGAACGCCAGTACCAAGTGCAGTAATAAGTGCTTGTACTTCATTGTTCTGCAAGACGCGATCGATGCGCGCCTTTTCAACGTTAAGAATCTTTCCACGAATAGGCAGAACTGCTTGGTTTCGTGAGTCGCGGCCGCCCTTTGTTGAACCGCCCGCAGAGTCGCCCTCAACAATGTAGAGCTCACACTTTGAAGGATCGGTCCACTGACAATCTGCAAGCTTTCCTGGCATTCCACGACCTTCAAGAAGTCCCTTGCGGTTACGTGCGAGGTCGCGTGCCTTACGTGCAGCAACGCGTGCAGATGCTGCATCAATTGATTTACGAATGATGTCTTTACCCTCTTGAGGATTCTGTTCAAACCATTGCGTGAGGTGTTCATTAACAACTTTTTGTGTAAATGACTTTGCTTCCGTATTTCCAAGCTTTGTCTTGGTCTGGCCTTCAAATTGTGGCTCGCCTAATTTGATTGAGACGATTGCTGTAAGGCCTTCGCGGACATCATCACCAGTCAGGCGATCTTCCTTCTTGCGAATCAGGCCTTGCTCTTCGGCAAACTTATTGACTACTGATGTAAGGGCGGTACGGAAACCTTCTTCGTGGGTTCCACCTTCGTGGGTATGAATCGTATTTGCGAATGTATAGACGGATTCGGAGAAGCCGTTATTCCACTGCATTGAGACCTCGAGGGAAAGGCGGGCTTTCTTATCTTCAGCTCCAATAGCGATAACTGATTTATGGAGTTCGCCGCGAGTTGAATTGAGGTGCTTTACAAAGTCGGTGATTCCACCTTGGTATTGGTAACGAACGGTGAGTTGTTCGCCCTTCTCATCAACATGGCCAGCACGTAAATCTGTGAGCGAGAGAATCAAACCGCGATTAAGAAATGCCATTTCGCGGAAACGTGTTGAGAGAACTTCAAATGAGAAATCTGTAGTTTCAAAGATATCTTCTGACGGCCAGAATTGAATTGTTGTTCCGGTCTCTGTTGTTGCTTCACCCTTTGCAACAGGCGCTTGCGGAACACCTAAACGATAATCTTGTGTCCAGATAAATCCATCGCGAGCAACACGTGCTGCAAGCTTTGTTGAAAGCGCATTTACAACTGAAGATCCAACGCCGTGAAGACCGCCAGATACTGAATACCCACCATCGCCAAATTTTCCACCTGCGTGAAGAACTGTAAGTACAACTTCAAGAGCGGGCTTCTTCTCAATCGGATGAATATCAACTGGAATTCCGCGGCCGTTATCAATCACTTGTAGCGAGCCATCAGGCATCAAGCTGACTTTAATCTCGGTGCAATAACCTGCGAGCGCTTCATCAACTGCGTTATCTACGATTTCATAAACAAGATGGTGCAGGCCGCGTTCGCCTGTAGAGCCGATATACATACCTGGGCGCTTACGGACAGCTTCGAGGCCCTCAAGAACGGTGATCGAGGAGGCGTCATATCCGCCTTGCACCGATTTATCAGCCTTCTTCTCAGACAAAGTAGGTACTCCTTCAAATCGCCTTAAATGGGCTGTAGGGCGGTTTTTCTCCAACAGCAGAGCTAAATCCTATCGCTAAATCCGAAGTGAAATACCGGCGAGAAGCCTTGGGAGTGGGATATACCGCCCGTTTATCGCTCGGGTGAGGGTTCCTACTAAATAGGCGATCTTTATCCGGGGAAAATCGGGATATCCACACCTTTTATCCACACTGTGCGTGGAGTTACAGCGCTGTAATTCAGCGTAGATCCAAGAGGGTTAATTCGCTGTTGGCCCCAAAGACTCCATCGCCTTAAGCGTTGCAATGCGCTCTTGAATCGGTGGATGAGTACTAAATAATTTAGAGACCGTTTGGCCATCTAGTGGTGATTCAATCCAGATATGGGCAACAGCATTTGATTTCTGACGCACAACAGTTGTATCTGATGCCAAGACCTCAAGTGCTTTACGTAGCCCTGCAGGGTTTCGTGTAAATGAAACAGCAGTTGCGTCGGCAAGCGCCTCTCGCTTACGTGAAATTGCAGACTTTAAAAGCATCGCAGCTATTGGGGCAAGCAAGAGAACCACAAGCGAAACAACAAGCGCTAATGGATTTCCACCCTCGTTGCGGTCGCGGCGGCCACCAAAGAACATCATACGAGTTAAGAAATCACTCAAGATTGCAATAGCGCCGGCAGTGGAAGCTGCAACTGCAGAGACCAAAGTGTCACGGTTAGCTACATGTGATAACTCGTGGGCAATTACTCCTTGAAGTTCGTCGCGATCCATAACCTCAAGCATCCGCGTGGTAAATGCAATCAGCGCATGCTCAGGATTTCGCCCCGTCGCAAAGGCGTTTGGAGCAGTATCTTCCACGATTGCAACCTTTGGCATTGGTAGACCGCTTGCAATAACTACCTCTTCAATGACATTAAAGAGCTCTGGCGCATCTTCGCGTGTAATGAGTTTTGCGCCCGTCATTGTCAGAACCAATTTGTCGGAGCCGTAATACGAGCCCCAGACGCCAACAAGTGAGATGCCAACTGCGATTGGGACGATTGCAGATGTTGTACCTACACCGAAATATGTCAGCGTTGCATAAGCAACGAGCCAGGTGAGCACACCCATTGATGCAAGGAGAAAGTAGGTCTTACCTTTGTTGGCAGATTGGTGCGCCCTGAAATTATTCTCAGCCATAAGTTACTTTAGAACTTAACGTTAGGAACTTCGCGATCTGCAGGGTTTTCAACCTCATAAAATTCGCGTGCGTCAACTTTTGCAAAGCCGGCAAAGAAGTTTGTAGGAATAGTTTTAACCGCTGTGTTAAGCGAGCG
>JBIICC010000051.1:0-6027 GCA_044239085.1 Candidatus Planktophila sp. | reverse complement strand
GGCTGTACGGGCTTGCATGCGGGCTTCACGCAGGCGGCGAAGGCGCTTTACCAGCATCGGTGAGGCCTCGAGGGCATCTTCACGATCGATGAGGTCATTGAGTAATTGGTAGTAACGAGGGGCCGAAAGGTCGAAGAGCTCTTTTATTGCAGTCTCTTTTGCTCCAGCAAAGCGCCACCAATTGCGTTCGAATTCGAGGATGCGTGATTCGAGGTCGGTCAATGTGGAACCGGAAGTCTCTGGATTTTCTAACGCAGACATATCCCAAATCTTACGCGGGAGTCGTTAGGAAGTGTGGGATTTAAGCCTGTGCAGATTTTCTAGCGGCCTTAACAATATTTCGGGCCATCGTAGGAAAGATAAAGAAGTGGAATGGCGAGACTACATACCAATAAATCTGGCCACCTAATCCGCGAGGTTCAAAGAGGGCATCTTGGGTAAGTACAGTCTTTCCATCTTTTACTTCAAGATGAAATTCCAGCCACGCCTTTCCAGGCAGAATCATTTCTGCATAGAGACGCAAATGTTGTTGCGGAACCAAACCCTCAACGCGCCAGAAATCTAAACTGTCACCAATTCGTAAATGATTGGGATCGCGGCGACCACGACGAAGGCCTACTCCACCGACCATGCGATCGAGTAGACCGCGCAAGAACCAGAGCCAACCGGAACCAAACCAGCCGTGACGACCACCGATACCTTCGATCTGTTCCCAAATATATTTCAGCGGAACATCAGTTGTGATCTCCCGATGATCTTTCAGGGTTAATTCCCCCGCCCAATCAGGATCGCTCTGCGCCTTCTGCCATGGAGCAGTTGGGAAAGCAGCGTCAGACCAACGTGTAGATACAGAATTCTCTGCGGTGCGAGTGAGTGCGAGATTTATAGCTTGTGACACTGTGAGCAAACCTTCAGAAGGTACAGGAATCAAATCGTTAATGCTCTTGCGGGGATCAGCCACAACTTCACTGATTAAAGATTCAACAAGTGGGCGGGCAAGTGAGGTCGGGACAGGTGTTACAAAACCAATCCATAAACTTGAAAGCTTTGGAGTAAGAACTGGCACTTGAATGATCATGCGCTTTGGAAGCCCTGCAATATTGGCAAACTTCTGCATCATGTCGGCGTAGGACATGACCTCTGGTCCCCCGATATCGCAGACGCGATTCTGTGGCTCCTTTAAATTTGCAACGTTACGCAAGTAGTAAAGGACGTCGCGGATAGCGATTGGCTGAGTGCGATTGGAAACCCACTTCGGCGTAGTCATTATCGGCAAGCGGTGAGTTAGGTGACGCAGCATTTCAAATGATGCAGAACCTGATCCAATAATGATTCCGGCACGAAGTTCGAGAACTGGGACTGAAGTCGATGCCAATTCAATACCTGTATTCATGCGTGAAAGTAAATGGCGGCTGCGATTCTCATCGTTGGCAATTCCACCAAGATAAACAATCTGCTGAACGCCAACTTTCTCTGCAGTATGTGCAAAGTCATGCGCCATCTTCGCTTCGACATCTTCAAAATCTGTTGCGACGTTAATTGAATGCAGTAAGTAATAAGCAGTATGGACGCCAGTCAGTGCACGTTCGAGATCTTGCACATTGCTTGCATTACCTTCACAGATTTCTACCTGCGAGCTCCACTCGTGGCCTTGAATCTTCTTAGCATCGCGCACCAACACGCGCACACGCTTCTTATCTTCAAGCAATACACGTACCAAGCGACCGCCGACATAACCGGATGCACCAGTAACGAGATAGAGACGATCCGGATTCTGCATATTCATGTAACTCAGCCTAGACTTAGCCAATGGCGACTTCCACTCAGAACAGCACAAAGCTGCCCAAAGTTGTAATTTTGGGGGCAGGCTTTGGTGGTCTGGGTGCCGCAAAGGCACTTGCTGGAAAAGCTGATGTCACAGTCGTCGACCGCCACAACTTTCAAACTTTCTTGCCACTTCTCTATCAGGTAGCAACTGCCGGCCTTGCAGCCGATCACGTTGTTCACCCAGTGCGCGGTGCTCTGCGCGACTCTGGTGTGAAGTTCCGTATGGGCTCACCAATCTCTGTTGATCATAAGAATAAATCTGTAAAGCTTGATTCATCTGAGACTCTTGAATTCGATCACTTAATCGTGGCCCTTGGTTCTGCAACTGCAGATTTCGGTGTTCCAGGAGTCGTAGAACATGGCCTCGGCATGAAGAACGTTAACGAGGCAATCACAATTCGAGCCGAAGTTTTACGTCGCTTTGAAGATCTCGCTCGCTTTGAAGATGAGACTCGTTTATCAATCGCAGTTGTTGGCGGCGGACCAACTGGCGTTGAGATGGCTGGCGCACTTGCCGAGCTAAAGCGCGGGCCACTGAAGAACGATCTTGAAGATGCTGCAGAACATATCGATATTTACTTAATTGAAGCCGGCCCGCGAATTTTGCCTATGTTCAGTGAGAAGTTATCTGCACGTGCAGAATCTGATCTTCGTAAACTTGGGGTCATTGTTCGTACCAACACAGCGGTGCGTGAAATTCAATCACGAAAGATCATTGTTAAAGATGGCACGCCAATTCCAGCCGAGGTAACAATCTGGGCTGCAGGCGTTAAGGGCGAACCAACAGCAGGATTACTTAACCTTCCAATCGTTGGAACACGAATTGATACAGATGAAAATTTAGAAGTAAATCACTATCCAAATATTTGGGCGATCGGCGATATCAATGGCACACGGGATGCCGATGGTCGCTTCTTACCGATGGTTGCACCTGTTGCCTTGCAACAAGCTAAGTGGGTTGCAAAACAAATATTGCGCCGCCAATCAGGTCAGCCGCTTAAAGCCTTTAAATACTTTGATAAAGGCGCAATGGCCACAATCGGTCGCCATAAAGCTGTCGTTGAATTCCGCGGGCTAAAGATGACTGGGCCACTTGCCTGGTTTGCTTGGTTGTTCTTGCACTTGTTCTACCTTCTCGGCGGTCGCAACAAGATTGGCACGATTGCAGATTGGACCTGGAATTACTTGACCTTCGATCGCGGCAATCGCCACATCATGGATACCCTCTAATTCATGCAAGAAAAATACATTGATATCGCAGGCCATCAGGTCTACTGCTACGAGTGGGATAACAATGGCGAAGCAGTTGTTCTGCTTCATGGCGGCTTAAGCCAAACATCGCATTGGGATGCAGAAGTTCTTCCCGCCGTCGAAGATCAATTCCACCCATTTGCATACGACCGCACCGCACACGGATTTACCGGCGATCGCGTTGGCAGCTTGCACTTTGAGTACCAAGTAAAAGAAGCCATCGCTTATCTTGAAACAGTAGTTAAAGAACCAGCACACATCATCGGCTACAGCGATGGCGGAATCATCGCCCTTCTTCTTGCAATCAAGCGCCCAGAACTCGTGCGTTCAGTTGTGACACTGGGCGCTAACTTTCACCACACTGGCACGCTGCCACTTCCTGACTTTGATGGAGTTGTATCTCCTGAAGATCAAGAGGAGTACAACCGAACATCACCTGATGCACCTGAAACTCTGGCGCAGAAGATCGAGCGGATGATCACTATCTGGCGCACCGAACCAAAGTTAACAACGGATGATTTAGCAAAGATTCAATGCCCTGTACTTGTTATGGCAGGAGATGACGATGTCATTGCCCATTCGCACACCATCGAACTCTTTGAGAATATTCCACTGGGACAACTCGCTGTTCTGCCAGGAACATCACATGGATTTGTTAAAGAGAAGCCAGGCCTTGCGCAGTTACACATTCGTGAATTCTTAGAAGATATGAGCTATCCAGTAACAAGGATGCCAATACGACGTAAAGGTATTAACTAGCCTTCGTACGGAGTGATCTTGCCACTCTTGACATCGTAGATAGCCCCAGCAACAACAACGCCATCACGAAGAAGTGGGTAAGAGCGAATTCGATTGATATCTGATGCGAGCGCGCCGAGCTGATCGGAAGTTGTTCGGAATTCCAAGCTAGAAGTATTCACACCGTATTTATCATCGATAAGTTTATGGATAGCAGCTTCATCACCACGCGCCATGGCGCAATCTGTATGAGGCATCACCAAGATACGATTTACATTTAAGAGATATGTTGCAAGAACCAATGTACGAATGACATCCTCAGTTACACGTGCACCAGCGTTACGAAGGATCTTTGCATCGCCTGATCGCATACCAATTACTGAAAGTGGATTAATGCGTGAATCCATACAGGTAACAATCGCTAGACCTTTGGCAGCAGAACCTGTGAGACCTGAATATTGAAATGTTTTCTGATACTCGGTATTTGCTGCCAAGAGATCATCAAATGATTCATGAGGGAATTGGTCCTGCGACATCTTCGACTCCTTCCGGAACTAACGTTGGAGTAATACTGGAGCCCCCCATCCGGATTGAACGGATGACCTGCTCATTACAAGTGAGCTGCTCTACCACTGAGCTAGGGAGGCGTGTTGCGGGCGTAATTATGGCAGTTATCGCCGAATTGTAAAAATCAGCCTTTCTCGCCTTGAAAATACTCACTTAGGGGACTTTTTCCGTACTCAGAAAGAAGTCAAAGGATGGCAAGATTGCGGGGTGTTGCCAAACTATTGGATGAGTCCGGAGACGAATTCAGTCAATCGACTTCCAATGCTCAACATCGAACATTTTGAAACTATCTCACTTGATGGCATTTGGCGCTTTCAGCTTCTGAATTCTCCCGCCGATGATTCTCGCAAACGCTGGGGAAAGATCAACGTTCCTGGCTTATGGACGATGCAACCGGAAGACGATCTCTTCTTTGATAAACCAATCTATACAAATGTACAAATGCCGTGGGATCACATTGCACCAGAAGTTCCTAAGGAGAATCCCACAGGTATCTATGAACGTGACTTCGATATTCCAACTTCGTGGAGTTCAAAGCGGATTGTTTTACATCTAGGTGGATATGAATCTGTAGCGCTTGTAACTATCAACGGCAAAGAGGTAGGCCTCACAAAGGATTCAAGACTTGCAGCCGAGTTCGATATCACTGCATTTATCAAGCGAGGCAAGAACACTGTTCGTATCACCGTTACAAAGTGGTCTGATGCAAACTACATCGAGGATCAAGATCAATGGTGGCATGGAGGCATAACCCGTTCGGTAAAGATCTTTGCAACTGAGGAAGTCTTCATCGAACGCTTTAGCGCGACCGCCGGCCTCAAGCCAGATGGATCTACCGGAACACTTAAAATAGAAGCATTCATTGGTGCAATCAACGGTAAGAGCACCGACGGTTACACCTTACGAACATTTATTGAAGAGCTGCCTAAAGTTAAGAGCGCATCTATCTCTAAGACGTTGAAGAACCACGTTGCACCAATCTGGACTGAGATTTCTGAAGAACTTCGTGATGCGAGTAAGAAACATTTCTTTGGTGAATTCTGGAGCGGCAATATTCCTGAAAACACTGCTGCGGCGTTAGAACAGCTACGGCAGCCATCTCCTGGTCGAATCGCCTTTGAAACCACTATTCCTAAAGTCCTGCAATGGTCTGCAGAAAGACCTGATCTATATACCTTGCGCATTGAACTAATTAGCCCTGAAGGTGTAATCGTCGAGCTCTCACAAGTGAAGATTGGCTTTAGAAGCGTTGCCGTTAAGGGTCGCGAGCTCTTAGTAAATGGCAAGCCAGTCATCATCTATGGCGTCAATCGCCATGACTTTAATCGCAACACAGGGCGTGTTCTTACTCGAGATGATATGCGCCAGGATTTACTCGAGATGAAGCGTTGGAATTTCAATGCAGTTCGAACATCACATTATCCAAACGACCCAGCATTTCTCGATCTCTGCGATGAACTTGGTTTCTATGTGATTGATGAAGCTAACGTTGAAGCCCATGCCTTTTACGATTCGATTTCTGATGATCCGCGCTATGCATCGGCCTTTATCGAACGCGTTGGTCGCATGATCCAGCGCGATATTCACCATCCATCTGTCATTCTCTGGTCACTAGGAAACGAATCAGGTAAAGGTAAGAATCTT
>JBIICC010000011.1:0-24139 GCA_044239085.1 Candidatus Planktophila sp. | reverse complement strand
CGATAAACGATGTATTGAGCTGAGAAGGGCTTACGCAATCTGCAATTGCTTCAGCTGCCGCAACCAATAACTTATCTGTGATTTTATGAGCGTGCGCATCCAAGAGACCACGGAAGATTCCAGGAAATGCCAATACGTTATTAATCTGATTTGGGTGGTCACTGCGGCCTGTTGCAACAACTGCCGCGTATTTACGTGCGATTGCTGGATCAATTTCAGGATCTGGGTTAGCGAGTGCGAAGACAATTGAACCTGGTGCCATTGCTGCGATATCTTCTTCATTAAGCACCTTTGGCGCACTGACGCCAATAAAGACATCAGCACCAACCATTGCCTGATGGACATCGCCTGCGAAATTTTCTTTATTTGAGTTCTCAATAAACCAATCGCGCATTGGGTCATCAGATTTTGAATCTTTATTGATTACGCCATCTTTATCGAAAGCAATAATGTGTTGAGCTCCGCTTAACACCAATAAACGTGCGATTGCAGTACCGGCAGCTCCAGCACCGCTCAAAATAATCCTTACCTGTCCCATATCTTTCTTTACAAGTTTGAGCGCATTACGTAGAGCGGCAAGAACAACAATTGCCGTTCCATGTTGATCATCGTGGAATACGGGGATATCAAGCAATTCGCGCAAGCGTCGTTCAACCTCAAAACAACGAGGCGCAGAGATATCTTCAAGGTTGATTCCGCCATAAACCGGTGCAATCAACTGTACTGTGCGAACAATTTCATCAACATCTTGTGTATCGAGGCAGACTGGCCACGCATCAACATTTGCAAAGCGCTTAAAGAGAGCGGCCTTTCCTTCCATTACAGGTAGCGCTGCTGCCGGTCCGATATTTCCCAACCCAAGAACTGCAGAGCCATCTGTCACAACAGCGACAGTATTGCGCTTCATTGTGAGGCGACGGACATCCGAAGGATCATCAACAATCGCTTGAGAAATGCGAGCTACACCTGGAGTGTATGCACGTGAAAGATCATCACGAGTTTTTAGTGGAACCTTTGAGGTAACTTCAATTTTTCCACCAAGATGGAGCAAGAATGTACGGTCACTAACTTTGCGAACGGTCAGTCCATCATGAATCGAAAGAGCATCATGAATCTGTTGTGCGTGATCTGCATCAACGGTATCGCAAGTGACATCTATGACAACCCGTTCAAGAAGTGATTCAACAACGTCCAGAGCAGTAATTGTTGCCCCAGCATTTGTAATTGTTGTAGTAATCAGTGCGACAGGCTGAAGTTCAGGAGAACCTTCGACACGGATAGTAATTCCATATCCTGGTGAAGTTGATGCCATTTACACGACTCCATAGAGACGATCGCCGGCGTCGCCAAGTCCTGGGACGATGTAACCCTTTTCATTGAGCTTCTCATCAAGCGACCCAGTTACCAAGGTGATTGGAACACCTGAATCTTTGAAGGCTTCCTCAAGAACTTTGATTCCCTCAGGTGCTGCGAGAAGACAGATTGCAGTGATTTCATTTGCGCCGCGCTCGATAAGGTAATTGATTGCCATCACGAGAGTTCCGCCAGTTGCAAGCATTGGATCAAGCACGAAGCATTGACGACCAGAGAGATTTTCGGGAAGTCGGTTGGCGTATGTGGTTGCCTGCAGTGTTTCTTCATTGCGAACCATTCCAAGGAAGCCAACCTGTGCTGTAGGAAGAAGTTTTGTCATTCCTTCAAGCATTCCAAGACCAGCACGAAGAATCGGAACAACGACTGGACGCGGATCTGCCATTACCAAGCCTGTTGTTTCGGTGACTGGAGTTTTAATTGAAACAGTTTTTGTTCGTACTTCGCGAGTCGCTTCGTAGGCAAGCAAGGTAACGAGCTCTTCGACTAGTAAGCGAAATGTTGGTGAATCTGTTCTTTCGTCGCGCAAAACGGTTAATTTATGAGAGATAAGGGGGTGGTTTGCGACGTGAACTTTCATGTCTCCAACCTTACAGGGCTTTCTTTCTAAACCAATGAGTGCCAATATGGGAGATGTGTCAGAGCAGACCCAGGATTTCGCAATTGAAGCGTGGCATGAAGATGGCCGCTGGTCGCTAGCTGCTCTGCCCGATCCGGATGACCTAACTCACATCATCGAGCGGTTAAAGAAGCAGCAGACAAATGGTGGGGCGGTAGCCCTGATTGCAATCGATGAAGAATTCTTCATGGCGATCCGCGTACTTGGAACACACATTAAGTATTTCTTAAGTGATATTTCAGCAGCACTCGATTATGAAGTTGCTGCAGAGTTTCTTGAACTTGCGGATATTGATGCACCTGAAGAGGATGACGAACCACTTCCAGCAGGTGACATAGATATTTTCTCTGATCTTGGATTGGCACAAATGGAGCTCTCTACTCTTTGTGATGATGCTGACTTATTTCCAGATGAGATTCTCGAAGCAATCGCTAACCGTTTAGGATTTGGCGAACAATTCGCTGAAGTTTTGGAGTCTTAGAAATTTCCACATTGAATTCTGAAGAGCTTATGCGTGAGGCACTTGTAGTTGCGAAGAGCGCTTTATCGACGGGCGATGTTCCAGTCGGTGCAATCGTTGTCAATAAAGATGGAGTTATTGTCGGCAAGGGTTTCAATGAACGTGAAGCGAATAATGATCCCACTGCTCACGCTGAGGTAGTTGCAATCAGAAACGCAGCTGCTCGTCTACAGAATTCTCGCCTCGATGGCTGCACCTTAATTGTCACTCTCGAACCATGTGCAATGTGCGCTGGAGCAATTGCTCAATCACGCATCTCAAAACTTGTATTCGGTGCCTGGGATGAGAAAGCAGGCGCTGTTGGTTCGGTTTGGGATGTCTTAAGAGATCCACGCTCAATTTATAAAGTAGAAGTTACTTCAGGAGTCCTTGAGGATGAATGTGCTGGATTACTGAAAGAATTCTTCTCAGATAAGTAGTTCGTAAGACGGATTCAAGATAGTTAATTGACCTTCTTCTTCTCCGACCATACCTTCAGCGCGCATCTCCATACCGACTTCAAGTCCTGCAATCTCGCGGCGACCTAGGAAGTTGAGAGTGATTCCGCCTGTCTCATCCCAGACTTCAACTTGAAGCATTGGAGCAGATCCTCGAGGAGCTGTTGATATTGAGGTAACACGACCGTGGACCTTAGAACGATTACGCCATTCGACATTCGCAATGGGAGTCACATCATCTGCATAGTGGGAGATAGGCGCAAAGACCTTTGGCGCTTCTTGTATTGGCTTTGATTTCGTCTCTGCATGGAGAGAAACCAAGCGCTCTGCTTCATGCCTAATGTTGAGAGAATTTCCTGATGTAATTCGATTTACATCGAAAGGAACAATAGTTGCTACTACCCGTTCTAGTTGTGAGATTGGCGCTGCAATCTCTTCAGCAGTTTGATCGTGGAGCAAACGCCCTAGGAATCGTGAATAAGAGCGTCGAGGCAAGAGGATTGTTAGCTCTACATCAGGTTTTTCTATAACTCGAATCGCATAATCTAGGGCTGCATTTGGCAGTCGACGGTCAGGGCAATCAATGAAGTCCAGAGGGATATCTTCCAGTGCATGTTGCTCGGACCAAATTTTCCGAATTTCCTCTGCCTTCAAATCGTCAATGACAAAATGAACCGCCTTAATTTTGTGCGGTTTGAGACTTCGTGCATATCGAATTGCAGCAATTGTGGCGAGATCCACGCTATCGATAAATACGCTGACGTTATGTCGTGCCATTGATGTTGCCCGTCCACCAGAAGATTCAACAGCTAGAGCTCCTTTTTCTTGCTGATACTGGCGGTTAAAGCGAAGCATTAGCCAGACTACGAAAGGTGTCCCGAGTACAACAATCCACGTTCCTTCGGCAAATTTGAAGGAAGAGAGAACCAATACAGTAACTACTGAAAGAAATGCTGTTAGGCCGTGTAGCAGTACTTTTCTATCAAGAACGCTTCGCGATGTTATCCAAGATTTCTTAGTCATTCCCAGACTGGTGAGACTAAAACCAATAAATACTGCGAGAGCATAAATCGCCGCAAGAGTTGTGATGCTTGCGCCTGTACTAATTACAAGAATCGAGGCACCCGCGGAAATAAAGAAGATTCCATTTGAAAACACTAATCTGTGGCCGCGCTGAGTTAAGCGACGCGGCAAAAATCCATCTTTCGCAACAATATTGACCATATTTGGAAAAGCACTAAAGCAAGTATTTGCTCCCGCAAAGAGAATTAACATAGTTCCGAGCTGGGTTAGAACAAAGAGGACGCCGCCTAAGAAGCTTTCACCCAGTGCAGCCTTCGCAACAAGTGAGATTACTGTTGGTGTTCCATCAGAGTAGGGCACTGCTACCGTCTCTTTTGCTAGCCAGGCAATTCCTACTATCAGAGCGGCTAACGTCGCGCTCATTAAGATCAGAACTTTCTTTGCATTGACATGTTCTGGGGCTTTGAAGAGCGGGACACTGTCTGAGATGGCCTCAATACCGGTCAGTGATGCGCTTCCATTTGCGAAAGCCTTCAAGATCAGAAGCACAGCAGCGACAGATAAAAGCCCTTGGCTTTCTCCTATGGGCACTAATCCTTCAGTGTCAGTTTGGTAGGTAGGGAGCGTGCCAGAGAAATATCTGAAAAGACCAAATCCAAAGACTAGGAGCATGGAGAAAATAAACAAGTATGAAGGAATTACAAATACCAATCCAGCTTCCTTAACCCCGCGAAGATTGACAAAGGTAAGAATGAGAATGATGAGAAGAGTCAAATGAACTTTGTAGTCATTAATCTCCGGAAATGTTGAAATAATTGCGGCAACACCGGCGGCTGCTTGGATGGCCACGGTAATGATGTATCCAAACATTAACTCGATTGCTGCTATCTGAGAGGTAACTTTCCCAAAATTCTCTCGAGCTACAACGTAGGCACTGCCAGATTTTGTATAAGTGGAAATTACATCCTTATAAGAGAAGGTAATGACTAAGAGCATAAATAAAATAACACCAATGATTGGTGGGAAAATTGTGAAGGCAGCAAGGCCAAAAGCAGGGATTAGAGCAATCAGAATCTGCTCGCCGCCGTAGGCCGATGATGAAATACAGTCTGAAGAGAGAATGCCATACGCATATCTCTTGCTCAGACGTTGGTTCCCAAGGCTATGTCGATTTAGGGGGTCGCCTAGAAGCCTTCTCTTCAAAGAGTAGAAAAGTGGATCCTTAATCTTGCTAGTTGCATGTAGTGCAGCAGGTTCGGGCGCTCCATCAGTCCAAGACTTAGCCACGACAACTCCCTTTGCATTTCATAACTCGTAAGTATGCTTATCTTATGCGCACACAGTTATATATAGATGGCCAATGGGTCGATGGAAGCGGGAAGCTAGACGTAATCGATCCCAGCGATGGCTCGGTTATCGCCACAGTTCCCACCTCAAGCGATGAGCAGAACCTAGCCGCCATCGATGCCGCTGACCGCGCCGCCGATTCCTGGGCCAAGACCGCTCCCCGCGTCCGTAGCGAAATTCTGCGTAAGGCCTTCGAGATGATGATTGCAGAGGCCGATTACCTCGCAGAGCTCATCTCAAAGGAGAACGGCAAAGCGCTTCCAGATGCAAAGGCTGAAGTTAATTACGCTGCCGAATTCTTTAGATGGTTTGCAGAAGAGACAGTTCGCATTTCTGGAGATTTCAGAATGGCACCTGCCGGCGATAAGAGAATTTTGGTTACACATCAACCAATTGGTGTCTCACTACTTATTACTCCGTGGAACTTCCCAGCAGGAATGGCAACTCGCAAGATTGGTCCTGCAGTTGCAGCTGGATGCACAATGATTTTAAAGCCTGCAGGTGAGACTCCTCTTACTGCGCTCGCCATCGTAGATATTCTCGAACGCTGCGGATTACCAAAGGGAGTATTAAATGTAATTCTTCCTGCGCAATCAGGGCCAGGAATTAGCAAGGTACTTCACGATTCTCGCGTTAAGAATTTATCTTTCACTGGATCAACACAAGTTGGAAAGATTCTCTTGAAGGAAGCCGCAGATCAAGTTATTCGCTGCTCAATGGAACTTGGTGGAAATGCACCGTTCGTTGTTCTTGATGATGCAAATGTTGAAGAAGCTGTTAAAGGTTTGATGATGGCGAAGATGCGCAATGGTGGTGCTGCATGTACAGCTGCAAACCGGATCTTTGTTGCACGATCACTTGGAGATAAGTTCATCGCAGAGTTTACAAAGGCAATGGGTGCGCTAAAGATGGGTGTTGGCCGCGAAGCTGGAACACAGCTCGGTGCAAGCGTCTCTGTTAAGGAACGTAACAAAATTGCTGAGCTTGTTGATGCATCAAAGGCACGCGGAGCAAAGGTTCACTTAGGTGGCCAAACACCAGACGGTAACGGCGCTTTCTATCCAGCAACGGTTCTTGAAGTAACCAAAGATGATGAGATTCTTGCCAACGAAGTCTTCGGACCGGTTGCTCCAATTGTTCTCTTCGATACAGATGAAGAAGCGCTCAAGCTTGCAAACGATACTGAGTACGGACTTATCAGCTACGTGTATTCAGAAGATCTCAAGCGAGCAATTCGTTTCGCCGAAGGCATCGAAGCGGGAATGGTCGGAATCAATCGTGGATTACTTTCAGATCCTGCTGCGCCATTCGGCGGCGTAAAGCAATCTGGCCTTGGTCGCGAAGGTGGATTCGATGGCGTGCACGAGTTCTTGCAGGCAAAATATATAGGGGTTGAGATTTAGGGTTATTTAAAAACCCCCATAAAAGTTCTACCCTTTCGGCATGAGCAACTCAATTGAAATTCAAGGTGTAGATACTGTCCCTGAAAGTGAAAGAACTGCAAAGCCTTCGAGCATCATCACAATTTTTGTCGGTAGCAATCTCTCGCTATCGGTTATGGTCTTTGGCTGGCTTTCAATTCTCTACGGATTGAGTTGGTGGCAATCAGTCTCTGCAATTCTCGTTGGAACGCTCGTTGCAAGTCTCTTCGTCAGTTATTCAGCTCTTCTTGGTTGGCGAGCAGCAACAAATAATTCAGTTGCATCCGGTGCTTACTTCGGCGTCCGGGGTCGACTCGTTGCATCTTTTGTCGGACTTCTTCTCTGTATTCAATATGTTGCGCTAACAGTGTGGACAGGTGGCGAAACCCTCTCTGCCGGCTGGGCACGCATTACAGATTCAAAAGAAAGCGATACAACAGTTGCTATTGGCTTTGCGCTGATTGCTATTGCGATTGTTCTCTTTGCAATCTTGGGTTACAAGTGGATTATCACTCTCAATACATGGGTTGGCCCGTTGATGGCAGTCCTTGTGTTTTTAAGCATCATCGCTCTCTGGAGCGCATTTGATCCTGCCTATGCTGGCGATCCAGAACTTTATGCACTCGGAAATTTGACACCTACTTGGCTTCTTGCCGCACTTACATGTGGAGCAGCTGGACCTATCTCATTTGTAACTCAATCCGGTGACTGGAGCAGATATGTATCTGAGAAGTCATATACATCTAGAGATGTTGTAAGAAGTACCTTCATTGCGATGTTTGTTGGCTTGAGTATTCCAACGCTCTTCGGCGCATTCGTAGCAGTGGCTGCATTTGATGAAGATTCATTTGCTTCAGGCTTTGTCGCAAATTCACCGACATGGCTACTTATTCCACTGTTGCTCATTGGTTTCATCGGAAGCCTCGGCCAAGGATCAATCAATCTCTACAGCATGGGCCTCGATCTCGATGCGATTCTTCCAAAGCTCTCACGAATGAAATCAACAGCTCTCGTTGCTGCGCTCAGCACAGCGCTTGTCTTCATTGGTAAGTTCTTTTATGACGCAGAAGTTGCTGTAACAAACTCAGTTCTATTCCTTACATGCCTTGCAACTTCGTGGTTTGCGATTTCGATATTTGGTTACTATCGCTCAAAGGGTTCTGTAGATAAAGAAGCGCTTCAAATGTTTAATCGCAGGACAACCGGTGGAAAGTACTGGTTCTCCGGTGGATGGAACTTCAAAGCGGTAATCGCATGGGCCCTAGGAAGTGCAGCAGGAATCCTCGGAATCTCATCTGTCGACTATGTCGGGCCAATTGCCCAAGCAGTCGGCGATGTTGATATCAGCATTCCAACTGCGGCAATCGTGGGACTTGCGGTCTATGCACTCTTGGAGCGCACCTTTCCCTCAAATCCCTGATCTAAAGATAACTTCATAAAATCTGTACGCGCTATTACCTGCCATTGTTCATCCAGCGAATGATTCTGGTGGGACGACGCGATTTTCTGAGATTAATGGAAAATTCTTCAACCCTTCGCAGTCTTAGACCCGCAAACTAAATTACAGAGAATTCCTTCATCTACTTTTGTACTGAAGAAACTTATTTGATACAGATTGCTTAAATGTATCGGAAGCAACAAGGGTTGCTGACGCAGGTTTCTTTTTAACAAAATTTGTGATTTGAATTTGATCTCCGTCAATTCTTGCAACACAATTAATGGCAACTACTTGATACTTTACTTTTGGAAGTTTAGTAAATTTAAATAAATAACTTCCTTTTGTTGACTTAACTAGACTTACTCTTGGTTTAACCAGCAATGGTGCAGCAGCTGACTTAACTGTGGTTACTATCCCTTCCGAAACCTGTCCATAAGGATCGGTAATCCTGATAGTTATATCCACGCTTTGCCCAGGATCAAGTTCTGTAATTTCAACATCATCTCCAAGAACAAATAAATCGCCGGCTGACGTGCTGACATCGTAGGAATATCCATCAGCGTTGAGTTCATCAAAAGTAATCTTGACGGAATCTAAGTCAGCCTCCGTATTTACTGCCATCGGAAGGATGGGCGGTTTCGGTAGGGTCGTCTTAGCAATGTCGCTAAAGCTGGTGGATTGACCATCTGAAGAGCGGCAAGAGCCAGAGAGCTTCACCTCAGTTGCAGGTTTCACTTTTGAAACGGTGACAGAACCATCACCCTTCATTCCATCTGAGCTCACAGTGCCTGAGTTTGCAGAATATGTACAAATCAAGTCGTAATCAAGAGTGTATTTGAATACGATTCGAGAATCTGTAGCAGTTGCACTCTGTAATGCTGGGCGAGTTAAGGTGCCGGGAGCTTGAATAGTCAATTGCGCGAGGGTTTGTAGCGGATTTAGCATCTTTACTTTGGAGATAGGAACTGAATCCACTGAACTAGAGCCGTAGGCATTTGAATAATTTGTTCTTCTCTGCTTGGGCTGTGACTGGCAATCTTGATTATCGCTGGAACTTATATCTCTGATCGTTCCTGAACACGAAGTGGTGTAAACCGACAATTGGCGCATGACATAAATCCCAGGTTCAGAAGTCCTAGTGCTCTTACAAGTCACTGTAACACCTAACATTTTGGTCACAAATGGCGTAGCCCCAAGATCCTTTATGTAGCACGAGGCCCCGCCTTTGTTGTAGGTTTCCTTGTCGGCCCAGTTTCCAAAAACTTGATAGATATTTGCGCCCTTCCCATCAATATCCATCGTCATATCAAAGCTATCTCCGGCCTTGATTACCGTCGTTGAGAGATTTACATTTGAAATTTCGGGCGCGGCAAGAGCAACAGCGGCATCATTCGAAACATTTATCTTTATTGCCGAGATATCAGCTTGTTGCACTGCACCTGAAATGGGTTGTCCCCAGGTTTTTTGTCCCGGCATGTTTAGTATAGAAACGGAACGATTGAATACTGCGGTCGAGTTAGTTGGATTTGGATCCGCGCCCCAGGGAGTGGATAAATCTATTCCCGCATATCCAGTAATTTCTACTTTTGAAACAGTCCATGTCCCGGATGGCCAATCTGGGCCGACTTCAAAATCGAAGGTGTTATCAATTCTCTTTGTATCGGGACCACTAATGTTGGAGTCATACTTGGATAAGAGTTTGAAAACTTCTGTTCCCTCTTGCTGGTTTCGCAAGAAAAGCCAAATCGTATTAATTTTTCCTGTGTTGCTGGCAACCACACGGATTGATATTTTATCTCCAGCTTTCCGGTCGGACGGAGTTGTCATTTCAATTTTTTCTAACTGAGGTTGCGTTACTGCGGGTGTTAATCCATCTGGCAGCACGGTAAACGAAATTGAATCTAAATTATCTTCCCATGAGGTTTGACTTTGAGCATTCACGCAACTCAAGTTCACACCTTGGACTGTGTACTTACCAGGGGATGCCTCAGTGGTAATTTTGAGAGGAACTTTGAATGGTCCTTTTGGAGAAGTCTTACCCGGTGCTTTTCCATTCAAGCCTGGAGTATTCGCGATCTGATAGAGACCGGTGGGATCCGTAAATGCGATGTAAAGCTGATTTATCGAGCTCGTTGTGCAGGCTGCATCTATATTCCAATATACGGTCTCTCCTACGCCGTAAGAATTCTTTTCAAGGCTAACCGAGTTGATTACATTTTGGGCATGAGATTGAGATGGCACGGTCATCGAGATAAGTAGACCCAGTAGAGACCCAATTATGAGATGCTTTTTCACATTCGAAGTCTAAGTTAGTAATTTCATTTTGAGCAGGGTGAATTTCACTGCAGGTGCGGAGGATGAGGGATTTGAACCCTCGATAGGTTTCCCTATACACGCTTTCCAAGCGTGCGCACTCGGCCGCTATGCGAATCCTCCAGCGCTAGCCGCTCGCGAGAGCTGCCAACGTGCCAAGAGTAACGGTGTCGCCAGTCAGCCTCGACACCTAAGATTGGCTCAGATCTCCGGTGCGACGCCATCGTGCTGAACTCCCCCAGGGTAGGAATACAGCAAGGGTAGGTACGCTCTGACGGGTGCACCGGAGGTCCCAAGAAGTAGAAGTAAACCCATTCGATGGTCGTGGTCAATTAGAAGTGAATTGAATCGCGACGGATCAAGAGAGTAGATGAAATGTCTTTAGCGCTATATCGAAAGTATCGCCCATCAGTATTTGCAGATGTCATTGGCCAAGAACATGTCACTGTTCCGCTTTCGAATGCGCTCGAATCAGGCAAGACCCATCACGCATATTTATTTAGCGGCCCACGCGGTTGCGGAAAAACTTCTAGCGCTCGCATCATGGCGCGTTCACTTAACTGCGAAAAGGGACCAACGCCAAATCCATGTGGTCTATGTCAATCATGTAAAGATTTAGTTGCAAATGGTCCGGGGTCAATCGACGTTATTGAACTCGATGCCGCCACCCACGGCCTTGTAGACGATGCTCGCGATCTTCGCGATAAAGCATTCTTTGCACCAGTGCAGAGCAAGTACAAGATTTACATCATCGATGAAGCGCATCAGCTGGGGCCGGGAGCTGCAAATGCGCTGCTCAAGGTTGTTGAAGAACCACCTCCCCACGTAATTTTTATCTTTGCTACCACTGAACCAGAGAAATTGATTTCAACTATTCGTTCACGTACTCACCACTATCCATTCCGACTTGTTCCACCAGGAATTCTGACAACTCACCTTGAAGGAATCTGCGAATCAGAAGGCGTAAAGGTTGCTAAAGGCGTTCTGCCACTTGTAGTTCGCGCATCTGGTGGCTCTGTTCGTGATGCTCTCTCTGTACTCGGTCAACTCCTTGCTGGTGCTGGAAAAGATGGTGTCAGCTATGAAATCGCAATTCAACTTCTCGGTTTCACTGACGGCGCGCTACTTGATGACGCGATGGATGCAATTTCTGCACGAGATGGTGCAACGTTATTTAAGACAGTTGACCGCGTCATTGAATCCGGTCACGACCCGCGTCGCTTCACACAAGATTTACTCGAGCGTCTTCGCGACCTAATGATTGTTGATGCGTTAGAGGCAACAAATGCCAACAGCATCTTGCGCGAACTTCCAGATGATCAACTCGAACGTATGCGCGTACAAGCAAAAAATATCGGACAAGGTTCGCTTTCTCGTGCTGCAGATATTGCGGCAGAGGGCCTTACCCAAATGCGCGGAGCAACAGCGCCTCGATTGATTCTCGAACTCATCTGCGGCCGCATCCTCTTGCCAATCGGCGACGCCAGCGAATCAGGACTTCTTGCACGCATCGAGCGCCTCGAACGTGTTGAATCCATTGCTCCGCAATCCACTCCCGCCCCCGCGAAGAAGGTGGATCCCGCAGATTACGTAAGCCCTGCAACTGCAGAAGCGAAACGTGAAGTGCCAGTTGCGGAAAAACCTGCAGTGAAAGCTCCGGTGAAAGAAGTTGCTGGAGTCGAAGTTGTGAGCGAAGCGAGTAGTTCGACGAAGCAAGCTTCTGAACCGGTTAAACCTCGCATCGACACAATCGATGTTGCAGGGTTACGTAGGCTGTGGCCTGATGTTATTGAGAATGTAAAGAAGCGCCGCCGCCTCACGTGGTCACTGCTTTCTGCAAGTGCACAGATTCTCGGCGTGGATGATAAGAACATCACGATTGGAATCGTAAATTCTGGTGCACGTGATTCATTTGTGCGCAGCGAATCCGATGAGATTTTGCGCCAAGCATTTATAGAGGTCGTTGGCCTTGATCGCAGGATTGAAGTCACCGTTGATTCAAGTATCGATACAACGTCAACTCCTGAAGCTCGCGCAGTTCGAACATCAGAGGCGCCAACAGATAAGACACAGCTATCGGGTGCAGCACTTCTTGCAGCTGAACTCGGTGCCACGGTCATTAGCGAAACGAACCACGAATGAGTACGGGAATGTACGAAGGCGCAATCCAAGATCTCATCGATGCTCTTGGTCGTCTTCCTGGAATCGGTCCGAAGAGTGCACAACGAATTGCATTCCATATTCTGCAATCAGATTCTGAAATCGCAGCTAGCCTTGTAGAAGCAGTTCGCACTGTAAAAGAGCGAGTTAAGTTCTGCACCCAATGTGGCAACGTCTCTGAAGAAACAGAATGTCGTATCTGCCGCGATCCGCGACGCGATGGCACAAAGATCTGCGTTGTTGAAGAGAGTAAAGATGTCATTGCAATCGAGCGCACTCGCGAATTCCGCGGGAAGTATCACGTGCTTGGGGGAGCCATCAGTCCAATCGATGGAATTGGTCCTGACCAGCTCCGTATCCGCGAACTCATGCAGCGACTTTCTGATTCAACGATTACCGAGATCATCTTGGCGACAGATCCCAACCTTGAGGGCGAAGCGACCGCTACTTACCTTGCTCGCCTCATTAAGCCGATGGGCATCAACGTCTCGCGCCTTGCATCAGGTCTTCCCGTTGGCGGCGATCTCGAATATGCCGATGAAGTCACGCTTGGGCGAGCATTTGAGGGACGCACCAACGTTTAATCTCACTATGTGGGCGAGGTTCCGTCTCAGATATTAAGATTTTCTGATAATCGGGTAGCGCCATCATTTCTCGTGCTTCACACTTAAGGCATGGGTCTGATTGTTCAGAAGTTTGGTGGTTCCTCAGTCGCTGATGCCGAGGGCATGAAGCGCGTTGCCGCACGCATTGTGGCAACGAAGAAGGCGGGCCATCAGGTTGTTGTGGTGGTCAGCGCGATGGGCGATACCACCGATGAATTGATCGAACTAGCCAATGCAGTTACCCCAATCCCTCAAGGCCGCGAGCTCGATATGTTGCTTACTGCGGGAGAGCGAATTTCGATGGCCGTTCTTGCAATGGCGATTCACAATCTGGGTTTTGAAGCGCTCTCATTTACAGGTTCACAAGCTGGCGTGATTACAGATTCAGTTCATGGAAAAGCACGCATCATCGATGTGACTCCAGGACGTATTCGCGAAGCAATCGACTCAGGTGCAATCGCAATCGTTGCTGGCTTCCAGGGAATCTCGCAAGATACAAAGGACATCACAACTCTTGGTCGCGGTGGATCCGATACAACTGCGGTAGCGCTCGCTGCTGCACTTGATGCAGATGTCTGTGAGATCTACACAGATGTTGACGGTGTCTTCTCTGCAGATCCACGTGTTGTTCCTGCAGCACGTAAATTAAAGACAGTTACATATGAAGAGATGCTAGAACTTGCAGCAGCTGGTGCAAAAGTTCTCCACCTTCGCTGCGTCGAGTATGCACGCCGATATAATTTACCGATTCACGTACGTTCATCATTCTCACCCAACGAAGGAACATGGGTGGTTGAAAACCATCCAGAAGGAGGCACCATGGAGCAAGCAATCATCTCTGGCGTAGCGCACGACAAGTCAGAGGCAAAGGTCACGATCGTTGGCGTTCCAGACCGCACGGGTATTGCAGCTCGCATTTTCCAGGCAATCGCAGATAACGACATCAACGTCGACATGATTGTCCAGAACGTCTCTGCGGCAGCAACCGGTCTTACAGATATCTCATTCACAGTTCCAAAGGCAGAAGGACAGAAGGCAACAACTGTTCTGCAGCGCGTTCAGGGTGAAGTTGGATTTGCATCAATTATTTACGATGACACAATCGGCAAGCTTTCACTTGTTGGCGCTGGAATGCGTTCACACCCAGGTGTAACAGCGACATTCTTTGCTGCAATGGCTGATGCCGGAGTAAATATCGAAATGATTTCAACCTCTGAAATCCGCATCTCTGTAATCGTTAGAGAGGCAGATCTAGAGCGCGCAGCGAAGGCTGCGCACACTGCATTCCAGTTAGATGCAGATCAGCTAGAGGCAGTTGTTTATGGAGGAACAGGTCGATGACCGTTAAGAAGAGTTCAAAGAAGCAACTACCTTCACTAGCAGTTGTAGGCGCAACAGGTGCTGTCGGCACAGTGATGCTCGATATCTTGAGCAAGCGCAAGAATGTTTACGGCGAAATCCGTCTTATTGCATCTGCTCGTAGCGCAGGTAAGAAGTTGATGTGTCGCGGAGAAGAACTCACAGTTGTTGCTCTTTCACCAGAAGCATTCGATGGAATTGATATTGCAATGTTCGATGTTCCAGATGAGATCTCGGCCGAATGGGCGCCAATCGCTGCAAAGCGTGGCGCAGTTGTTGTCGATAACTCTGGCGCATTCCGTATGGATAAGAAGGTTCCACTAGTTGTGCCTGAAGTTAATCCAAAAGATATTAAGAAGCGTCCAAAGGGAATTATCTCAAATCCTAATTGCACAACACTTTCTATGATTGTTGCGATGGGTGCACTCGATAAGAAGTTCGGCTTGAAAGAACTCGTTGTCTCTTCTTACCAAGCAGCATCAGGTGCGGGACAACCAGGAATCGATGCGCTGCACGATCAGATTTCAAAAGTTGCAGGAAAGAATCTTGGATCAGTTGCAAAAGATCTTCGTGGAGTAATTACCGACCTCGGCCCATTCCCTGCGCCACTTGCAATGAACGTTGTCCCTTGGGCAGGTTCACTGAAAGAAGCTGGTCACTCGTCCGAAGAACTTAAGGTTCGTAATGAATCACGGAAGATTCTCGGCATGCCAAAGTTAAAGGTTTCTGCAACATGTGTTCGCGTTCCGGTGATTACAACTCACTCGCTGACAGTGCATGCAACATTCTCAAAGGTTGTTACACGTAAAGCTGCTCAATCTGCACTCAAAAAGGCAGAAGGCGTAATGCTCTATGACAACCCAGAGAAGAAGGAATTCCCAACCCCTGCAGATGTCGTAGGTACTGATCCAACATGGGTAGGTCGCGTACGCCAGTCACTAGATAATCCAAAGGCGATTGATTTATTTGTCTGTGGTGACAATCTACGCAAGGGTGCAGCGTTAAATACCGCACAAATTGCAGAACTCGTTGCCGCTGAATTTACCAAAAAGTAAATTTAAGTAGAAAGCACATCTAGACTGCGACCATGACAATCGTTGTCGCAGGTGGAACAGGTCTTGCAGGCTCTTCAATTGTCCGCGCCTATCAGGCAACCGGCGCAGAGGTCATTGCGGTAAATCGCAAAGTTGTCGACCTGCTGGATCGCGATGCAACGACTGCATTCCTGAAGAAAACTAAGCCGTCGCTCGTTGTTGATGCTGCTGCCAAAGTAGGTGGAATCGGCGCTAACAACGCATTCCCGGTTGAGTTTCTCTCAGATAACGTGCGCATTCAGAGCAATCTCATGGAGGCAGCTCATGCTGCAGATGTTGAGAAGTTCATCTTTCTAGGATCAAGTTGTATCTATCCTCGTGATTGCGCACAACCAATTAAAGAAGAATATTTACTTACCGGCCCATTGGAAGAGACAAACTCTGCCTACGCCGTAGCAAAGATTGCTGGCATCGAACTCATTAAATCTTTCCGTAAAGAGTATGGCCGAAAGTGGATTTCATTGATGCCGACAAATCTCTACGGTCCAAATGACAACTTCGAACTTCAGGGCTCACACGTACTTCCAGCATTTATCCGACGTTTTGTTGAAGCCGCGCAGAATAAAGTTGCGACAGAAACGTTGTGGGGAACAGGTTCACCAAAACGAGAATTTCTTCATGTTGATGATCTTGCGGCAGCAGTTGTTCACCTTGGTTCGACATACGACTCTTCGCAACACCTCAATATTGGTTCTGGAGAAGATCTCACAATCAAGGAGCTCGCAGAGCTTGTCGCTGAATTAGCTGGCTTTGAGGGTGAAATTGCATGGGATTCATCAAAACCCGATGGAACTCCACGTAAGGTTCTTGATGTTTCAAAGGCAAAATCGCTAGGTTGGGCACCACAGATTTCACTACGCGATGGAATCGCATCGACTATCGCTTGGTATAAAGATGCATCTGCAAAGGGAGTAGCACGACGATGAGTAGAAAAGTCGCACTAATTACAGGTGTCACCGGACAAGACGGTTCCTACCTTGCAGAGTTTCTCCTTGCAAAAGGTTATGAAGTACACGGCTTAATTCGTCGTTCATCAACATTTAACACTTCACGTATCGATCACATCTACCAAGATCCACATGATAAGAATCCAAAGCTATTTCTTCACTATGGCGATCTCATCGATGGTGTTGGACTTACAAATTTAATCCGCGAAATCAAACCAACAGAGGTTTACAACCTTGGCGCACAGTCACATGTACAGGTTTCATTCACCATGCCTCAATACACCGGCCAAGTGGATGCAGTCGGTGCAGTTGGTCTACTTGAAGCAATTCGCTCTGCAGACCTTGATATTCGCTTTTACCAAGCATCAACATCAGAGCTCTTTGGTTCAACTCCACCACCACAGAATGAAGATTCAGTTTTCCGCCCACAATCACCATATGCAGCTGCAAAGTTGATGGCTTACTGGTGCACAGTTAATTACCGCGATGGTTATGGACTACATGCAACAAATGGAATTCTCTTTAACCACGAATCACCTCGTCGCGGTGAAACATTTGTAACTCGAAAGATCACTCGGGCAGTTGCGGCCATTAAGGCTGGCAAGCAGGACAAGTTGTTCCTTGGAAATCTCACCGCTGTTCGCGACTGGGGTTATGCAAAGGAGTATGTCGAATCAATGTGGCTCATGCTTCAGCAAGATAAGCCTTCAGATTACGTAGTTGCGACCGGCGTTGGAGCAACAGTGAAAGATTTTGCAGAAGCGGCGTTTACTCGTGCAGGCCTTAATTGGGAAGATCACGTTGAGACAGATAAGAAGTACATCCGTCCAACAGAAGTTGATGCACTTATCGGCGATCCATCAAAGGTGCAGAAAGCACTTGGTTGGACTGCAAAGACTCATTGGAAAGAGCTTGCAGAGCTGATGGTAGATGCTGATATTGAGGCCCTCAAGAAATAATCTTGGGAGAAGTAATTAAAAAGCTGCAGTAAGCGTTACCAGTGAAACTTCTGGTGGACTTGCAACTCTAATTCGTGAAAATGGGCCGGTGCCCATTCCTGCAGAGACATTCAGCAACGGTTCGCCCTTTACTGAAGTAAGTCCACGCGCACGCCATGTTGGTAGATCGCAATTAGTTGTTAACGCTTTTGAGCCACCAGGCCAAGGAAGACGAACCTGTCCGCCATGTGTGTGGCCGGCAAAGATTGCATCTAAGTTATCGCTCTTCATTCCTTCAATGATTCGAAGGTATGGAGCATGTGTAACTCCGATTGCTAGGTGGCACTTTCCTGGTTCGCCAGCAACTATTGAGTAATCATCGAGTTCAAGATGAGCATCATCTGTACCACGAGCTTCAATGACCGACTTATTGATGGTTATCGTTTCGCGAGATCTATTGAGGTTCTTCCAACCGCGAGCCTGTAATCCATTATCTAGATCGCGCCAAGGAAGTTCTTTTCCGTGAACTCTCTTGCCATGATTTTGTAGTAGATACTTCAGTGGATTCTTCGGAACAGGTTCGTAGTAATCGTTAGATCCGAAAACAAAGAGACCTGGAAGATTTAGTAGTTCATCGAGGGCATCAAGCACTACTGGTACTGCGCTCTTATGTGCCAAGAAATCACCGGTACTAATGACAAGGTCTGGCTTGAGTGAAATAAATGACTTGATATCGGCAATCTCTTTCTTTCGTGCAGGCGTCAGGTGAAGATCAGAGAAGTGAAGGATGCGGATATCGTCATGGCCTGGGGGCAGGATGGCCATCTCAGCCTCGCGAAGTACGTAACTCATGATTATCGAAGAGTAGTGGAGCATGAGAGAATTAACCTATGGGACTTAAAGAGACACTTAAGAGCGACCTCACTGAGGCGATTCGCAGCAGCGACAAAGTTGTATCAGGCACTATCCGCATGGTCTTGACTGCAATCACCAATGAAGAGGTTTCGGGAAAAGAAGCACGCGTGCTTACCGATGACGAGATCATTACCGTCTTATCCCGCGAAGGAAAGAAGCGTCGTGAAGCAGCAGAAGAGTTTGCAAAGGCAGGCCGCGCAGATAAGGCAGCGGAAGAGAAAGCAGAAGGCGAAGTAATCGCTAAATATCTTCCTGCGCAACTTTCAGAAGATGACATCAAAGCTTTGATTGCAGCAGCAGTTGCATCAACAGGTGCTGCAGGTCCTGGCGATATGGGCAAGGTAATGGGCGCGATTAAGCCACAGATTGCAGGTAAGGCAGATGGAGCACTCGTTTCATCTTTAGTTAAAGCAGCCCTAAACAAATAATAGAGATGCCTGGAGGCAACTAATGAAGTTTGAATATGCAACAGTTCCACTACTTTCACATGCAACAAAGCAGATTCTCGATACATGGGGTTCAGATGGCTGGGAACTCGTAACAGTTATTCCCGCACCTGGTGGAGAACAGCTCGTTGCCTATATGAAGCGTGAGATTAAGTAATGTCAGTTGATGTTCGTGCAAAGCTTGCGGAAAAAGGTTTAGTACTTCCAGTTTCATCAAAGCCAATAGCTGCATATGTTCCTGCAGTTCGTACAGGCAATATCGTCTTTACTGCAGGCCAACTTCCAATGGTCGATGGAAAGATTGCCCGTGAAGGAAAAGTTGGATCAGATGTCACTGTCGAAGAGGCATATGAACTAGCGAAGATCTGTGCGCTTAATGCACTTGCTGCAGTAGAACTTGTTGCACCAGTTGATTCAATCGTTAAGGTTGTTCGGATTGTTTGCTATGTAAATGGTGCACCTGGATTTATCTCTCAGCCAGCAGTTGCAAATGGAGCATCAGAGCTCTTTATGCATATCTGGGGCGATGCAGGAATCGCTGCGCGAAGTGCGCTTGGTGTTGCAGAACTTCCACTCAACTCACCTGTAGAGGTCGAGTTAACGGTTGATGTCGGGGCGAACTAACTTCATCAACTTGTCCGAGGTTCCTCGTTAAGTTGTGACTTCAGTTATGAGTGTTACTTACCGCGCTTCTCAAGGCGCTCTACATCTGTAATCAATACAGCGCGACCATCGAGCTTTAGCCATCCGCGACCAGCAAAGTCGGCAAGAGCCTTATTTACGGTCTCGCGAGATGCACCAACAAGTTGAGCAAGTTCTTCTTGCGTTAAATCGTGGTGAACAAAGAGACCTTCATCAGTCTTCTTACCGAAGCGAGCTCCAAGATCGATAAGTGCCTTTGCAACGCGACCTGGAACATCTGAGAAGACTAAGTCGCCGACCGCTTCATTTGTGCGGCGAAGACGCTGCGCTAAACGAGCAAGTAGGTGCAGTGAAACTTCTGGATTTCCCTTAAGCCATGGAATCAACTTCTCGTGGCTGAGTGAGAATAACTTTGCATCTGTCACAGCAGTTGCAGTTGATGTGCGTGGGCCTGGATCGAAGAGTGAAAGTTCGCCGAACATTTCACCAGGGCCAAGGATTGAGAGAAGATTTTCGCGACCGTCGCCACTAGATGTGCCGAGCTTTAGCTTGCCATCGAGAATGACGTAGACGTGTTCGCCTTCATCGCCTTCTTTAAAGAGGATTCCGCCCTTGCTGATCTTTACCGAGTCCATTGAGGCGCGAAGAGAGGCCGCTTGGGCATCATCGAGGGCGGTAAAGAGAGGGGCGCGTCTTACGACTTCATCTTCTTGAGGCACATCGGTAGTTTACTCGTATGGCAGCCGATAGGGAAAATCGAAAAGATGCGCGGGCTATCTATCGGATTCTGACCAAAACATACCCTGAGATTAGATGTGAATTGGATTTTAAGAATCCCTTAGAACTTACTGTGGCGGTGGTTCTCTCAGCGCAATGCACCGATAAAAGAATTAACACCCTGACGCCAGCACTCTTTAAAAAATATAAGAGTGCAAAAGACTATGCAAAGGCTCCACTTTCTGAAATTGAAGAATATATCTTCTCGGCAGGTTTCTATCATGCGAAGGCTCGTCACCTTAAAGGACTTGGAAGAAAGCTTGTAGAAGACTTTGGTGGTGAAGTTCCTGCAACTCTGGAAGAGTTAATCACATTGCCTGGCGTTGGAAGAAAGACTGCAAATGTTGTTTTAGGACATGCCTTTGATATTCCTGGAATTACCGTAGACACTCACTTTGGTCGATTGTCGAGAAGATTTGGATGGACAACTTCTAAAGATCCCGTGAAGGTTGA
The DNA here is from genome assembly GCA_044239085.1 of Candidatus Planktophila sp. Classification (GTDB taxonomy): domain Bacteria; phylum Actinomycetota; class Actinomycetes; order Nanopelagicales; family Nanopelagicaceae; genus Planktophila. The sequence continues at coordinate 3,314 of JBIICC010000011.1, read as the reverse complement.
ATTTGAAGTCGGAGATTTGATTGCGCAGAAAGAGTGGACAAATCTTTCACAACGCATGATCTGGCATGGTCGCAGAATTTGTCATTCACGTAAACCGGCTTGTGGTGCTTGCCCTGTTGCAAAGATATGTCCATCGGTTGGAATCGGCGAGATGGATAAAGAGAAGGCGAAGTTGCTCGTGAAGACTGATAAGGATTTTCGATGAAAAGAATCCTTGTCCTTCTCTCGCTAGCACTTCCATTAACTGGGTGTTCGTTGACAGAACCAATTCCAGTAAAGGGAAAAGTAATTGATTGCGAAAGCATCGAGACCGTTCCTGCAACTGATGAAGCGCTGGAATGCCTTGGCGGTGGTGATTCAATTTCCGTCGATTCCATCCGAGGGCCTGCAATTATCAACGTGTGGGGAACTTGGTGTGCACCGTGTCGCCAGGAGCTGCCACATTTCGGACACTTGCTTGCAAAATATGGAGATAAGGTCGATGTCATTGGTATTGCAGTTGAAGAGAAGAACCAGGCAGTGGTAAATAAGTTTGTAAAGACACACGGAATTACCTGGCCAATTCTCTACGATGCAACTGGATCAACACGGGAGAAATTTGGCCCTGGTGTGCCTGTGACAGCTTTTATCAATAAATCTGGCAAGGTTGTCTATACAAGATATGGCGCATTCCAATCAACGGAAGAGTTAGAGCTTGCCACAATCAAATACCTTGGAGTGAAATGATCTTTGATCTGATTTTCGGATTTGTTGCACTCGGTGCGCTCTATACCGGATATAAAAATGGATTGCTGAAAACTATTTTGCGCGCTGCGTTCTTTATCGCAGGCGGAGTAGGCGCCATGTATGTAGTCGTCCAATACGATCAATCAGGTTGGCTTATCGTTGCAATCATTGCAGGCGCATATACATCTGCTTGGGTTGGCACTCGCATCGCAAAAACTTTAAAGGTAACGATTTTTCGTGGACCGCTTAGCTTCCTAGATTCAATTCTCGGCGCAGTATTTGAAACTGCAAAATATGTCATTCTCTTCTATGTCATTGGAACAATTCTTCTATGGGCGCCTTGGCCAACAGGTCAGAATGCAGTGGCTGAAAGTAAGTTCTATCTACAAGTTAACGAGCGCGCACCTAGTGTGATTACAGAGATCAGAGAAGCCGTTGAGAAGGCTTTAGCTAATCCTCGTCTTTAGAAGACTTTAAACCTTCTGAAATCAACTTCATCACATTTGGATCAGCAAGCGTTGTTGCATCACCAACTGCACGGTTTTCAGCAACATCCTTAAGCAAACGTCGCATAATCTTGCCGCTTCGAGTCTTTGGAAGTTCGTTTACAACCATTATCTGACGCGGCTTTGCGATGGCGCCAATCTCCTTTGCAACATGGTTGCGCAGCTCTTTAATGAGCGCTTCACCCTCTGCATGCTCGACTCCACCACGAAGAATGACAAATGCAACAATTCCTTGACCGGTCAGTTCATCAGCGGCGCCCACAACTGCTGCTTCTGCAATAGCTTCATGCGATACAAGTGCTGATTCAACTTCAGTTGTAGAGATACGGTGTCCTGAAACGTTCATGACATCATCGACGCGGCCCATCAACCAGACTGCACCGTCATCATCTAACTTGGCGCCATCTCCTGCAAAGTAGATTCCTTCAAAGCGCGACCAGTAAGTTTCTTTGTAACGCTCAGTTTCTCCCCAAACACCGCGCAACATTGATGGCCATGGTTTATCAAGAATTAGGTATCCGCCATGTCCATTTCCAACTGCCACACCATTGTCATCAACTACCTTTGCAGAAATTCCAGGAATTGGTTTCATTGCAGATCCTGGTTTCGTTGCAGTAACTCCAGGCAGTGGTGAAATCATGATTGCACCAGTTTCTGTCTGCCACCAGGTGTCAACGATTGGGCAGTTGTCGCCCCCAATGACGTTGCGATACCAGATCCACGCTTCGGGATTAATTGGTTCGCCAACGGAACCAAGTAGACGAAGAGTTGAGAGGTTGTACTTGTTTGGAAATTCATCGCCCCACTTCATCCATGTACGAATCAAAGTTGGAGCTGTATACAAAATAGTTACACCGTATTTTTCGATAATCTCAAACATACGTCCCTTATGAGGACTATCAGGAGTTCCCTCATAAATAACTTGTGTTGCACCATTTATAAGTGGCCCATAGACCATGTATGAGTGGCCGGTAATCCAACCAACATCGGCTGTGCACCAGTAGACATCAGTCTTTGGCTTGATATCGAAGACAACTTTATGAGTGTATGAAACCTGCGTTAAATAACCACCAGTGGTGTGGAAAATTCCCTTTGGCTTTGCAGTTGTGCCGGATGTGTACAAGATAAAGAGCGGATGTTCGCTATCGAAGTATTCAGGTACATGGCTTGAGTTCTGGCGATCGACTAAGTCATGCCACCAAATATCGCGACCTTCAACCCAAGCGGTCTCTTGTCCTGTGCGCTTAACTACGAGGACCTTTGAAACGTTTGTATCGCCCTTAAGTGCTTCATCGACAGCAGGCTTGAGTGCGAATCCTGCACCCTTTCTAAATCCACCATCTGCAGTGATAACAAGAGTTGCATCTGCATCTTGAATTCGCGATAGAAGTGCATCGGCAGAGAATCCACCGAATACAACTGAGTGAATTGCACCAATACGTGCACATGCCAGCATTGCGATAACCGCCTCAGGAATGAGCGGCATATAAATTGCAACGCGATCTTCTGACTTGATACCAATTTCTGTTAGAGCATTTGCAGCTTTGCTGACCTCGGTCAGTAATTGCGCATATGAAATCGTGCGGGTATCACCAGGTTCACCCTCGAAGTGGAAAGCGATCCGATCCCCGTTACCTTCTGCGACATGGCGATCAAGTGCGTTTACGGTTGCATTTATCTTTCCGCCCACAAACCACTTAGCAAATGGTGCATCCCATTCAAGGGTCTTATCCCACTTCTTCTCCCAGGTAAGTTCGCTAGCTTGTTCGGCCCAGAAAGCTAATCGATCTTTATCGGCATGTGCATAGAGATCTGCTTTTGCATTCGCTTGTGCTGCAAATTCTGAACTTGGCGCAAAAGTTCTGCTCTCGCTCGAGAGATTTTCAATGGAGTCAGTCTGGTCGCTCATACATGCGAGGTTACTGTCCATCAACGGTTTTTTCTACTGCCGATTTATCAACAGCACCCATTTCTCCCGCAGATACGACAAGTAAAAGAGCTGATTATTCGCACCTGCTTCGACTACTTGAAAGGAGAACCATGACAATTACAGCCCTGATTGCCCTATTGCTCAAGATCCTG
>JBIICC010000050.1:0-6120 GCA_044239085.1 Candidatus Planktophila sp. | reverse complement strand
ATCGATTCTATTAAGGATCTCCCAATTATGTTCGGGATCTTTGGCAAAGCCAATACCTGGATCAAGAATGATGTTCTCGCGCAAGACTCCAGCTGCTAGAGCCTTATCTAATTGGACCGTTACCTCTTCAATAACATCTTGCACTACATCGTTATAGATAGCCTTTGAATTCATATCTTTCGAATGCCCACGCCAATGCATGATTGTGTACTTACAGCCCAGAGCTGCAACTGTGGAAAACATATCCGGATCGGCTGAGCCTCCACTGACATCGTTGACGATTGTTGCCCCTGCTTCAACAGCTAACTTTGCAGTGGAAGCGCGCATCGTATCTATGCTTAAAGGAACGCCCTCTTTGCTAAGCCCTTTAATAACGGGCAGTACACGTGCTTGCTCTTCCTCTTCAGGAACTCTATCTGCACCAGGCCTTGTTGATTCGCCGCCGATATCGATGATATCTACGCCATCTTCAATCATCTCTAACCCGCGATTGATTGCATGTTCGACTTCAAAGTTAACTCCACCGTCGGCAAAGGAATCTGGAGTTACATTGAGAATTCCCATTACCAACATGGTGCGCTATCGATTCGTAATTAGGCTTATAGCTTCAGCGCGAGTAGTTGCATCTCGAAGAACGCCTCGCACAGCAGAAGTTGTGGTGCGTGCTTGCGATTTACGAACCCCACGCATAGACATACAGAGGTGCTCACAATCAATAATTACAATTACTCCCATTGGCTTGAGAATTTCAACAAGTGCATCTGCAATTTGTGTCGTTAAGCGCTCTTGCACTTGTGGCCTGCGGGCAAAGAGATCAACTAAACGTGCAACCTTTGAAAGTCCAGTAATTTTGCCACTTGGAATATAACCAACATGAGCTACGCCATGAAATGGAGTCAAATGATGTTCGCAGTGAGAAAAGACTTCGATATCGCGGATGATGACAAGTTCTTCATGACCGATATCAAAAGTTGTTGTTAATACATCTTCTGGCTTCTGCCATAGACCTTCAAAGTTCTCTTTAAATGCGCGAGCGACTCGAGCAGGAGTCTCTTTTAGTCCTTCACGTTCTGGATCTTCACCGAGTGCGAGCAAGAGTTCGCGAACCGCTTTCTCTGCGCGCTCTTGATCAAAGGGATGCGATGCACGACCATCGCTTGGCCCCATCGATACCGATGAAATATCGGTCACTCGGGATTTACCTTCTTAACTCTGCGAGCTTTCTTAGGCGCATCAGGTGTAGCGGGAATTACTCGCTCTGGAATATCTACTGGTGGCTTAGATGAAGGTACGCGAGTGATGGAGCCCGTCCATGCTGGGCGATTAGGCCATGAGCTCACACGTGCAAAGATTTTGGCAATCTCTTCCTTGTTGAGCGTCTCCTTCTCCAGGAGTTGAAGAACCATCTCATCAAGAATTGCGCGATTTGCTTCGAGAATATCGTAAGCCTCTTGATGTGCATTCTCAATCATCTTTCGAATTTCTGCATCAATTTTCGCTGCAACGTTCTCTGAGTAATCACGCTGATGCCCATAATCGCGCCCCATAAATGGTTCAGATGAATCACTTCCGAGTTTGATTGCACCGATTGCCTCGGTCATTCCATATTGCGTGACCATTGCGCGAGCAAGCGCTGTTGCCTTTTCAATATCGTTAGATGCACCTGTTGATGGATCGTGGAAAATCAACTCTTCTGCAGCGCGTCCACCAAGTGAGTACGCCAATTGATCGAGAAGTTGGTTACGAGTTGTTGAGTATTTATCTTCATCAGGAAGAACCATCGTGTAACCAAGTGCACGGCCACGAGGCATGATTGTAATTTTGTGAACAGGATCAGTGTGCGGAAGTGCATGAGCAACTAATGCGTGACCTGCTTCGTGATATGCAGTAACGCGGCGTTCTTCTTCAGACATCAAACGAGATTTACGTTGTGGTCCTGCCATAACGCGATCAATCGCTTCATCAATTTGAATATTGCCGATTGCCTTCTTGCCTTCACGAGCAGAGAGAAGCGCTGCCTCATTGAGAACATTTGCAAGATCAGCACCCGTGAAACCTGGTGTTCTGCGGGCATATGCAAGGAGTTCTACCTCTTTATCAATCGGCTTATCTTTTGCATGCACCTTAAGAATATCTTCGCGCCCCTTGAGGTCTGGTCGCTCTACTGGAATCTGACGATCAAAGCGGCCTGGACGAAGTAGCGCAGGGTCAAGAACATCGGGGCGGTTTGTTGATGCAATCAAAATTACTTGTCCATTTGATTCAAAGCCATCCATCTCAACGAGAAGCTGGTTAAGCGTTTGTTCGCGTTCGTCGTGACCGCCACCCATACCTGTTCCGCGCTGACGACCTACTGCATCAATTTCATCTACGAAGATGATTGCAGGTGCATTTGCTTTAGCTTGTGTAAATAGATCACGAACTCGTGCAGCACCAACTCCGACAAACATTTCAACAAAGTCAGAACCTGAAATTGAATAGAACGGAACCTTTGCTTCACCAGCAACTGCACGTGCGAGGAGCGTCTTACCTGTTCCTGGAGGACCGTAGAGAAGTACACCCTTTGGAATCTTCGCACCAAGAAGAGCATATTTCGCCGGATCTGCAAGGAAATCTTTAATCTCTTCTAGCTCTGCAATTGCTTCATCTGCGCCTGCAACATCATCGAAAGTATTCTGTGGAACATCGTTATTCTGAAGTTTTGCACGTGACTTACCAAATGAAAATACTCGATTTCCACCTTGTGCTTGGCTCAACATTAAGAAGAAGAGCAATCCAATTATTAGAATTGGTCCAAAGCTAAAGAGGAATGTTGTAAGCATTGATTGCTTAGGAACATCAACTGTCCAGCCCTTGCTTGGTGGATTTGCACTGAGCGCATCAATCAACGTTGGTTCTTGTCGTGCAATATAGGAAGCTTCTACCTTTGTGGAGCCCTTAAAAGAATTCCCTGGAGAGAGAACCAATTTAATCTTCTGACTTCTATCAATAAGAACCGCAGATTCAACTTGTGACTGTGAAATCGCTGCAATCGCTTGAGATGTCTTAATCTCGGTGTAGCGATTTGTTGCACTTGAGATCTGACCGAAGATTGAAACGCCGAAAATTGCAACGATAATCCAGAAGAGTGGGCCGCGAAGAATCTTCTGCATACGTGTCTTTGGCAGTTCAGGCTTCTTCTCAGCCGGCTTATCGCTCTTCTTAAACTTATCTGCGAAAGATTTGTTCTTTGGTTTCTGGGAAGTCATAAATGTCCTTATGAGTACATGTGCTTAGCAAGCACACCGATAAATGAAAGGTTGCGATACTTCTCATCAAAATCAAGACCGTAGCCAACTACGAACTCTTTTGGAATATCAAAGCCTACATACTTCACATCAACTTCAACTTTTGCAGCTTCAGGTTTACGAAGTACAGTGAAAACTTCAACCGATGCAGCACCACGAGAAAGTAGATTTGCTTTTAGCCAAGATAACGTGAGGCCTGTATCAATAATGTCTTCCACGATAAGTACGTGGCGACCAGTGATATCGCGATCTAAATCTTTAAGGATGCGAACAACTCCACTGGATTTTGTACCAGAACCGTAAGAAGAAACAGCCATCCAATCCATTTCGATATGTGTCTGCATGGCGCGAGTGAGATCAGCCATCGCCATAATTGCACCTTTGAGAACTCCGACTAGGAGAACTGATTTGTCTTTGTAATCAGCATCGATGCGCGCTGCGAGTTCTGCAATCTTTGCGGCAAGTTCTTCTTCGGTTGCAATTACCTTTTCAACATCTGTGCCGACTGCTGCTAAATCCACCGGGTGCGCTCCTTGGTTATAACTACGGGTTTGAGAGCGAAAGTCTGCCCGAAATTCGCTCAACCTTCACACCACCCGGCAAGCTCACCGCTCCTTGACCGTGCCACGAGGTGACTAGCGCCTCAATTGCAGCCACATGGTCGGCTGAAATGGAGCCTGATGGCGCTCCAGCAGCGTAAATCGCCATCCGCAAGATTCTGCTGCGGATAGCCCGAGGTAGCTCTGAGAGCGCCTGACAATCCAAATCTGAGAGATCCATAGAAGAAATCGTCTGGGCAGCGATGGCATCGAGGGCATCAGCATCATCGCGCAAGAGCGCTGCACTTCGCGCAAGCGCCGCAGCAATACCCGGACCAATCTTCTCTTCCATCACCGGTAATACTTCGCGGCGAACTCGCACTCGCGAAAATTCTGAATTGATATTGTGCGGATCACTCCAGTAATCAACGCCAATCTGTTCGCACGCTTTAACACTTTGCTCGCGTGTAATTGAAAGTAGTGGGCGAATATAGATTCCGCTTTCAACTGCCATCCCTGATAACGATCTTGTTCCTGATCCTCTCGCAAGACCTAAAAGAACAGTCTCTGCTTGATCATCTCGAGTGTGGCCGAGAAATACTTTCTTTGCGGCCAACTTTTCTGCGAGATCAGAGAGAGCGTTATAGCGAGCATCACGTGCCCCTGCTTCGATTCCCGATTCTCGTGAGACGACAACCTTTTCAATCTTGACTTCTGAATATCCAAATCCTCGAAGTTGTTCTGAAGTTTTCTCCGCGACTTTAGAAGACTCGCTCTGCAATTGGTGATCAATTGTCACTGCGATTGCACGCAGTGCTAACGGTTCCGCCTCTTTCAGAAGTGCATAAGCAAGTGCGAGAGAATCCGCTCCACCTGAAACGGCGACTAGAAATGTATCTCCGGCCTCGAGTTGCTGAAGGTGGACTCTTACAGCGCTGCGAATCTCAACGATTGCATCAGTCATGCGTTAAGACTAGACCCGACCACCGAAAGGCATAAGCCCCTTAACGCTATAAATATTTGAATAGAGAAGGCCCTTGCCCTTTGAATTCGCCTCCCACATCATTCCGCCACCGGCGTAGATTGTGATGTGGTGAATTGTTGAGATTGTTCCCTTGTATGAGTAGAACAAGAGATCGCCCGGTTGTAACTCGTTAAGTGAGACATGCTTTGTATAACCTGAATACAGCGCTGAGTTAAGGCGATCCCAATTCGGCCATCCCAAACCAGCGGCTCGATATGCCGCGTAGACAAGACCCGAACAGTCAAATGAATTTGGACCTTCTGATCCCCAGATATAAGGCTTGCGTGCAAGAACTTGTTTCTTGGCAAATGCAACTGCGGCAGCGCGTTGTGCTTCTGTTGTTCGACTTGTTGCTCGACCCTTAAAGCCAAGATTTGGCCAGACCTTCGCCTGATTAATCGTTGTTGCAGCAGTATTTGCTTGGCTCTCTTCAAGGAGTGCAAGCTGTCTCTGCTGTTCAAGAGTGACGCGTACCGACCGAGCCTTGGAAAGTTCTTTCATCAACTTATCTTGAACTGCACGAAGTTTATTTACTTCGGTCTGCTGAAGTGCTTGCGCATCATCTGCAACTTTCTTTGCAGCTGCAACTTTTGCTGTTGCAACTTGTTGCACTGCCTTTGCCTCATCAGCTTTCTTCTTTGCAGCGCGAGCAACTACTTCAGCGGCCTTATATCGATCAAGGGCAGTTGAATTTCGTGCACCTAAGGTATTGAGAGTTGATAGTTGATCAATAAGATCTTGCGGTCCATTCGAACTGAGCAATGGAGCAATATCGCTCATTGAGCCACCGAGAATGTACGCATTTCCAGCAAGCTTTCCAATGACTCGATGCGCCTCTTGCACAGCCTCTGCAGTTTCGGCGGCATGTTTAGCTGCTGCATTCGCTTGGGCGGTTGCGACATTTAACTCTTGTTGTGCTTTGAGATAGAGCGCTCGAGCAGCGCTTGCCTTGGCGGTAAGGGTTCTAAGAGTTGTATTGGCTGCAGCTAATTTCTTTGCAGCAGCATCTGCCGCAGTTTTCTTTGCAGCCTCTGCCTTCTTCGCCGCTTCAATCTCAGCAAGCGTCGGTTTAGGTTTTGCGATCGCAGGAGTCGAACCCAAAGTCAGCCCAGCAATCATGGCAAGGCTAATGAGGCGATACTTACGAGGCATTGCTAAAGAATAAATGAGCGCGAGTTACATTTCAGCGCCATCTGCCAAGTGTCGCTAGTTAGCCACATCTCTTCGAGAGAAAAGCACTGTTGCAATGATTCCGCCGATAAATACGTAG
>JBIICC010000049.1:0-6346 GCA_044239085.1 Candidatus Planktophila sp. | reverse complement strand
ACTGGATATCCCATAACAAATGTCGGTTCAATCAATTTATCTTGTGCAACATGTTCGAAGATCTCTTCGGCGAGCTTGCCAGTAACCCACTTTGGGTCAATCTTCATACCGAGCTTTGTTGCATACTTCTTAAGTTCATCAATTGGAGTGAGAGCCGTTACCTGTTCTCCAACGCCCTCTGAGATTGCGTCATAGAGTGAAATCTCTTTCCATCGCCCGCCGAGATCTGCTTGGCGACCATCATGGTGGGTTACAACGTGCGAACCTGCAACTGCCATCGCTGCATTTTGAATAAGTGAACGAGTGACATCTGCAATTGAGCGCCAATCGCCATAAGACATGTATGACTCGACCATCGCAAACTCTGGAGAGTGTGATGAATCAGCACCCTCGTTACGGAAGTTGCGGTTGATTTCAAATACGCGCTCGATTCCACCTACTACACAACGCTTGAGGAATAGCTCAGGAGCAATACGCATATAGAGATCCATATCGTATGCATTACTAAATGTTTTAAATGGGCGGGCTGCTGCTCCACCGTGCATAACCTGCAACATCGGAGTCTCTACTTCGATAAAGCTCTGGTCGCTAAATGTTTCACGAAGCGATCTCATCACTGCTGGGCGCATACGTGCTGCCGAGCGAGCTTCTGGTCGCACAATCAAATCTACGTACCGCATACGAACGCGAGTCTCTTCAGACATTGGCTTGTGATCATTAGGCAATGGACGAAGTGACTTCGACGCTAACTTCCATGAAGTTGCAAGGATTGAAAGTTCGCCGCGCTTTGATGTAATGATTTCGCCAGTCACAGAGACCATGTCACCTAAATCAATATCTGATTTCCATGCATCGAGCTCTTCTTGCCCAACTTTATCGAGTGAGAGCATCGCTTGAAGTTCTGTTCCGTCACCTTCACGCAAAGTTGCAAAGCAGAGTTTTCCAGTATCGCGCTTAAAGATAATTCGACCTGTAAGACTTTCAATATCTCCAGTCGCCACATCGACATCGAGACTGGTGTACTTCTGGCGCACTTCTTGCAAAGACTTGGTGCGCGGTACAGCTACTGGATATGGCTCGATTCCACGCTCAAGAAGGCTGGCGCGCTTCTCGCGACGAATCCGAAGTTGCTCGGGTAGATCGTCGTCTGCGGTAGTCGGGTTCTCGGAAGTCATAGTGCGCAGAGTCTACCCTCGCTTAGATAGCACGGGTTATCAGTTAAGAGATGTTCTTCTCATGAATAAGTCGAAGTCCAATAAGTGTCAGATCTGGCTCATGCTCATCGATAGTTTCTGCGACTCCCAGGATGAGTGGGGCTAATCCGCCGGTAGCAATGACCGTTGGTCGCTCTTTATAACTGTCTGCGAGCTCTTCAGTGATTCGCTCAACTAATCCATCAACTTGTCCTGCAAAGCCAAAGATTGTTCCTGATTGCAGAGCTTCGACAGTATTTTTCCCAATCACATTCTTAGGTCGGATCAATTCAACTTTACGCAGTTGTGCAGCGCGTGATGCCAGTGCGTCAACAGAGATTTCAATTCCTGGCGCAAGTGCTCCCCCGAGGAATTCTCCCTTTGGAGATACAACATCAAGGTTTGTTGAAGTTCCGAAATCAACAACAATCGCAGGGCCACCGAAGAGAGTATGTGCAGCAAGGGTATTGACGATGCGATCGGCGCCAATCTCTTTTGGATTATCTACAAGAAGTTGTACGCCGGTCTTTGTACCGGGTTCAACAATTGTTACTGGGATATCTTGGAAGTAAGAGTCAATCATCGTTCTTAACTCACGCAGAGTTGCTGGAACTGTTGAGCAGATAGAAAGTCCTGTAATTTTGTAGCCCGCAACGAGCGCGCTGAATTGGAGCCATAACTCATCAGCTGTAGTACGAGGATCAGTCTTTACTCTCCAGGACTTTATGAGATTCTCTTTCTCAAAGATTCCCAGCACTGTATTTGTATTTCCAACATCGACTGTTAACAACATAATTACTCCGCTCTCAAATCTAGTCCGATATCTAAAACTGGTGCGCTATGTGTCAGGGCGCCGATTGCTAAGTAATCAACACCGGTTGCTGCAAATTCCTTTGCACTCTCAAGTGTGATTCCACCTGATGCCTCGAGCTTGCACTTGCCTGCAACCATTTCAACTGCCTTGCGGCAGAGCGCAGGGTTCATATTGTCTAAAAGAATGAGGTCAGGTTTGAGTGGAAGAACCTCCGCCAATTGATCGAGGTTATCTACCTCAATCTCAATTTCAGCCTTTGGAAATTGCGTACGCACTCTCAGGAAAGCCTCTTGTACTCCACCAGCTGCTGCAATGTGATTATCTTTAATCAGAGCAGCATCGCTGAGTGACATTCGGTGGTTTGTTCCGCCGCCCATTCGAACTGCGTACTTCTCTAGTAGGCGCATTCCTGGAGTTGTTTTGCGAGTATCGCGAATCTTGCAAGAAGTTCCTGCAACTGCAGATACCCAAACGCTTGTCAGCGTTGCGATCCCACTTAAATGTCCAAGAAAATTAAGTGCAGTTCTCTCTGCCAACAAGATTGCTCGGGTATCACCACGAACGCTCATCAAGACTTTTCCTGCAGATACGCGATCGCCATCCTTCACAAAGATAGATATATCTGTAAGGACGACTTCTTCCAATACAGCGCGTGCCATATCAAGACCTGCAATGACGCCATCATGGCGAGCTACAAAATCAGCAACTACTCGCTCTGTTCCAGAGACCGTTGCAACTGAGGTTATATCTTCACCACCATCGAGATCTTCAGCCAATGCGCGTTTAATTAAATCGCGATCAATCATGGTTTTCCAACCTCCTGATATCCACTTGTCCAGTAACCAGTTTGATCTAGCTGCTGAACAATTCTCTTTCTCCATTGATCACTTGTTTCAGGGAAATCTTCACGCCAGTGCGATCCACGGGTCTCTTGGCGAATGAGAGCAGCTTTCAAGATTGCTTGAGCAAGTTGGAATAAGTTCGTTGTCTCCCACGCTTCAACACATGGCTGGTCACTAGTTCTATCTTCGATGCGAGTTAAATCAGAGCTTGTCTTTAGTAGTGAATCAGAAGATCTCAAAACTCCCGCACCGCGACTCATGCTGATTTGAATATCGTGACGAACCTTTGGGTCGAGCAGAATAGCCTTCGATGCATTATCGACAGGTTCTGTAAATTCCGGAAGGTTCGCTGCAATATCTGCTGCAATCCTTGCGCTGAAGACAAGTCCTTCAAGTAATGAGTTAGAGGCCAAACGATTTGCTCCGTGCACTCCAGAACATGCTGTTTCACCGCATGCATAAAGACCTTTAACGCTTGTGCGGCCGTTGAGATCTACGCGGACACCTCCTGATGCGTAATGTGAAGCAGGAGCAACTGGAATCAACTGTGTGAGTGGATCTATTCCGTGGCTCTTGCATGAGGCATAAATTGTTGGGAATCTTCCTTCAAATCCTTCGATATGGCGGACATCGAGCCAGACATGGCCCGTCTTGCTCTTATTCATAACGCGCATAATTGAAATTGCTACGACGTCACGTGGAGCAAGTTCTGCAAGTGGATGAACCCCTTGCATAAATCGGTTGCCATCGTCATCCAATAAGTAAGCTCCTTCGCCACGTACTGCCTCGCTGATCAGTGGCTGCTGTCCTTCTGAGTTATTGCCGAGCCAGAGAACAGTTGGATGGAATTGAATAAATTCAACATCAGCGACCTTGGCACCTGCTCGTAGCGCCAAAGCGACACCATCTCCTGTAGATACAGATGGATTTGTAGTTTGCGCAAATACTTGGCCAAGTCCGCCGGTTGCAAGAACAACCGCCTTTGCAATTCCACGCCCTACTCCATCGCGACTACCGGCACCGATGACGTGCAGAGTTACTCCGCAGACTTCACCGATATCGTTCTTAAGGGCATCAAGAACAAGAGCATTCTCAACAACTTCAATCTCAGGGTCATTCTGAACTGCAGCAAGAAGTGCACGTGATACTTCAGCGCCTGTTGCATCTCCACCTGCGTGAATAATGCGATTACGAAGATGCCCACCTTCGCGAGTTAAGGCAATTTCGCCACTATCTTCTTTATCAAAAATCGCACCACGTTCAATTAACTTACGAACTGCTTCAGGACCTTCAGTGACAAGTACACGCACTGCATCAACATCGCAGAGTCCAGCACCTGCTACCAAAGTATCTTTCTCGTGAGCTTCTGGAGAATCTCCATCACCAAGTGCTGCGGCGATTCCACCTTGTGCCCACTTTGTCGAACCTTCATCGACACTCGCCTTAGTGACAAGTAAGACAGAGAGACCAAATGTTCTGCATTGCAGCGCTGTTGTGAGCCCCGCAATTCCTGAACCGACAACAATGACATCGGCAGTTGCAGTCCAACCCGGAGCAGGCGCTAGTAACTTCATGCGCTTTTCTCCATCTGCATATTGTCGAGCAAACGAACCCCATTAATCCAGCCAGCGACAATTGCACGAACGCGCTCTGAGCGTTGATCGGCAGGCAGGAAGGTCTCTTCATCGATAAAGGTGGCGTAATCGAGCTCAAGTAACTTCTCAGTAGAGAGTATCTGTCGAAGTTCAGCTTCACTCTTTGCAGTGGAGAGCGCTCTATAAATAATTGGAGCAGCAGCTCGCCCTTCAGCAGTGAGGCGTACATTGCGAGATGACATCGCAAGGCCATCGACCTCGCGAATGATTGGTGCTCGCACAATAGTTACATCACTTGGAATCTCTTCCACTAACTTCAACTGTTGAAAATCTTTCTCGCCAAAGATTGCATAGCGTGGCTTTACTAATTGAAAGAGTCGGCTAACAACGGTAACAACGCCATCAAAGTGGCCAGGTCGGGACGCGCCTTCAAAGAGATCACCGATTGCTCCAGCTTTCAGCGATTCATAACCTTCAGGATAAATCTCATCGTGCTTTGGAAACCAGAGATGGGTGACGCCAGATCTCTGCGCCAATTCGATATCAGCTTCAGGAGTCTTCGGATACTTCAAGAGATCTTCTGCGTTCTCAAATTGAAGTGGGTTGATAAAGATACTTGCAACTACATCGCTGCTGTAACTCTTTGCCAATGTAAAGAGTGAGCCATGTCCTGCATGAAGCGCGCCCATAGTTGGAATAAATGCGCAGCCTGAAGGAAGCTCTTGAGCGCTATGTACTACTTTCATGGCTCCAGTCCTTTCAGGTACCGGGCAGGCAGTGCGCTAAGTCTAAAGCGTTATCGCAATTGCTCCAAAAGTTCAGAGACTTTTCCGTGTGTAAGGAGAATTGCATCTGGCTCAACTTCAAGCCATGGCTCCAAAACGAATTTTCTCTCATGCGCTCGTGAATGTGGAAGCTCTAACTCTTGAGCGCTACTCAAAATAGTTCCATATTGAATGAGATCCAAATCAATTGTGCGTGGCCCCCATCGCTCTACATGTTCGCGACCTAAGGTCTTTTCAATTCCATGAAGTAGCGCGAGTAAATCAGCTGCAGGTAGTTCGCTCTCAGTGATGCAAATTGCATTTAAGTAATTAGGTTGTACTGGTCCACCAACTGGCTCTGTTGTATAAATTGAAGAGAGTGCGATTACATCTGTCGCCTCACGCAACATGGCAATTGCTAGCTGCATCTGCTCCTCTGGATTACCGATATTTGCACCGAGCGAGATAACAGCCTTCATCGGGTAATTGTCACCGAGATATCAGCAACCTGGGCAGATACTGGCGCTTTTGGCTTATGTACTGTGACTGCAATCTTTTCTATCTCTGCGAATTGACCCTTTATGCGATCAGCGATTCTGCCGGCAAGTCTTTCAATGAGTTCGACTCGTTCGCCAGTGATTTCTTCTACAACTAAATCTGCAAGAGAACCGTAATCAATTGTGTCCTTCAAATCATCGCTCTTACTTGATTTAGTAAGGTCGAGTGAAATTTCGAGATCAACAAAAAAATCTTGCCCATTCTTCGCTTCATGTTCAAAGACGCCGTGATAACCAAATCCCCAAATTCCAGTAACTTTAATGAGATCGCTCATTTTCGAATCGCCTCCACATTTGCTTTCACACCATGGACTCGCACAGCCCAGATTCCTTTACCTGCCAGTGTCTGCGTTACTGCTACCGTTGCAGCTTCGCGATCATCAGGATGATCCCCACCAAGGAATCGTTTACGTGAGTGACCGATTAGCACAGGGTACCCAAGTGCGATGAACTCATCGATTCTATTAAGGATCTCCCAATTATGTTCGGGATCTTTGGCAAAGCCAATACCTGGATCAAGAATGATGTTCTCGCGCAAGACTCCAGCTGCTAGAGCCTTATCTAATTGGACCGTTACCTCT
>JBIICC010000048.1:0-6517 GCA_044239085.1 Candidatus Planktophila sp. | reverse complement strand
ACTAGGTCAGGGATTCGGCGGACCGGGATATCAATTCGCAGATGAATTCCATGGAGAACTTCAATTCGATCGCCCATACATCCTTGCAATGGCTAACTCAGGCCCTGGTACAAATGGTTCACAGTTCTTTATCACTGTTGCACCAACAACATGGCTCAACCGAAAGCACACAATCTTCGGTGAAGTTAAAGATGCAGCATCACAAGCTGTTGTAGACAAGATTGGTTCAACACCAACAGGTGCGCAAGATAAGCCTGTGACACCTGTTGTAATCAATAGCGTCACTATCGCTTAATTAGCTTCTCTCCATGAAGCAACGTTCTTCCGTTCTCACAATCATCACAATTATTTGTGCTTTCTATTTATATGAACTTTACGATTCAGGGCTAATCGGAACATTTGGGCTCTATGGAATCGAGCTCTTAAAGTCAACAAACGAGTGGTATCGACTAGTAACAGTGGCACTTGTCCACGATAACTCGAGCACAATTCCAATTCACCTTGCATTCAATATGCTCGCACTTCACTCACTTGGAACGCCGATTGAAACTTTCCTTGGCCGCTCTAAGTTCCTCATAATCTTCTTCGTATCTCTCATTGGTGGATCCATCGCATCAGCGATGTTCTTGGGCTATAACGGATACTCCATTGGCGCATCGGGTGCTGTATTCGGACTTTTTGGTGCATGGGCTGTTATCAGTAAGAGAATCGGCGCAGAAGTTAAGAGCACCCTTGTAATCATCGGGCTCAACTTTGTGCTCGGCTTCACCATTGGCGGAGTCGATTGGCGCGCACATCTCGGCGGTTTGATTGCCGGTTATGCAGTAACGCGAATAATGCTTAGCGCTTCACGTTTCTAAGTAATACCTGCGCAACATCTAAGACTTCTACATCTGATTGACGAGCGACCATTCCGTCACCAACCATAATTCTGCAGAATGGACATGCGACAGCAACTTCTGGAACACCGGTATCTATTGCTTCATCGACGCGGTTGAGGTTGATGCGTGTACCAATCTTCTCTTCCATCCACATACGTCCACCTCCGCCACCGCAGCAGAATGAACGCTCTTTGTTACGTGGCATTTCTTCAACATCGCAACCGGATGCTTCAAGAAGTTCGCGAGGTGGTGCATAAATCTGATTGTGACGACCGAGATAACAAGGATCGTGGAAGGTAATCTTCTGGTCGGCCTTATGTGGTGAAGTCTTTAACTTACCTTCCTTCACCAAAGTATTAAGTAGTTGTGTGTGGTGGAGCATCTCTAGCTCGTAACCACTTTGTGCGTAATCCTTGCCGATTGTTGTAAAGCAGTGAGGGCAGGTAACGACAACTTTCTTTACGCCGCGGTTACCAAATGTCTCTTTAAAAGTTTCAATATTCTCTTGGGAGAGAATTTGATACAAGAATTCATTTCCTGAACGACGGGCAGGGTCTCCCGTGCAGGTCTCGCGCTTTCCAAGTACTGCGAAGTTAACTCCAGCCATGTGCAGTAACTCAGCTACCGCCTTCGTTGTCTTCTTGGCACGTTCTTCATATGCGCCAGCGCATCCAACCCAGAATAAATATTCAACTTCTTCAGGAAGTTCTCCGCTAACAACGCGAACCGGGAAATCGCACTCTGCAATCCAACCTTCACGATCTTGCTTATTTGCACCCCATGGGTTGCCAGCCTTCTCCAAGTTACGGAAAGTGCCACCGAGCTCTGCAGGAAATTCTGATTCAACAAGTACTTGGAAGCGGCGCATATTGACGATGTGATCAACGTGTTCGATATCGACAGGACATTCCTCAACGCATGCACCGCATGAGGTACATGACCACAAGACATCGAGGTCGATGGGAGCGCCTTCGCCAACTAAGTTCTCAGTCTCAACGACCTTCGACATCGCGTGATCGCGCATAGCCATAATCAATAACTTTGGAGATAGAGGCTTATCTGTATGCCAAGCTGGACATTGAGATTGGCAGCGGCCGCACTCGGTACAGCTGGTCATATCGAGCAAGCCCTTCCAGGAGATATCTCCGCGAGTGCCAAGGCCGAAGACATCATCTTCTGCAGGATCTTCAAAGTTAACCGGCTTACCTTTTGAGAGCATCTCAGGAAGTGCTCCGAGCGCTGGTTTATCGATATTGCGCTTGTAATAGATATTGAAGAAGGCTAAGAAGCGGTGCCATGCAATTCCCATTGTGAGATTTGATGCGATGACGATGAACCAAGCCATAGAGATGACAATCTTTAGCGTTGCAACTATGACGATTGCGCTCTCAAGAGATGCTTGCGACATAGAACTAAATGCAACGACTGCAGGCCAGGAAATTGCGTAATGCCAATTCCATGATTCTTTCCCAGCAAGGGCGCCTTCAAGACCGCGCAGTGCAATAACGCAGAAGACGATTGCAAGAATTGTTGCCTCAACGTAGTAAGCCTTACCCATTCCAGAACCACTAAAACGGTTGAGCATTCTGAATCGAGTCACTTGGCGAATTGCAATCAAAGTGACGATTCCAATTCCGGTAAGTGCTGCAATTACTTCGGCAAAGAGTTCATAGAGAACGAAGTGACCAATAATTGGCAGAGCAAAATCTGGGTTAATAACCTGACCGTATGCAGTAACAAGAGTTCCGAAGAGCGCGCCGAAACCGATCATGACAAACCAATGTGCGATTCCAGAGCCTGTGAACTTAAGCATCTTGGTATGGCCAAGTACTTCCGTGAACATATTCTTCATGCGCGCAGATCTATTGTTGGAACGCGTTGGATCTGGCTGCTGCTTCTTATAGAGCGAAATCAAAGTGCGAACACGAACAGTTAAGAGGATCAGCGCAACGGCTGTAATGAGGTAGGAAATCCCAGCTAGCGCATAGTTCATAAGCGCAAGGGTAATCGTTACTGGCGATTTAGGAAGCGCACGTGCTGAGGTGTCAATTCATCAAGTGAATTCACACCAAGTAACTTCATATTGCGAACCATCTGGGTGCGCATGATTTCAAGGGCGCGTTCTACACCATCTTGCCCACCAGCCATAAGGCCATATAGATAAGCACGGCCTACATAGGTGTACTGCGCACCAAGTGCAATCGCTGCAAGGACATCGGCCCCGTGCATGATTCCGGTATCGATATGAATCTCGTAATCCTTCTTAAATTCCTTCTTAATATCGCTCAAGAGATGGAGCATCACAGGAGCGCGATCTAGCTGACGGCCACCGTGGTTCGAGAGCAAGATTGCATCTGCGCCAAGCTCTGCGGCCATCTTTGCATCTTCAAGGTTTTGAATACCTTTGACGGTAAGAGTTCCATCCCACTGCTCGCGAATCCACTTGAGATCCTCCCAAGTCATCGTTGGATCAAACATGTAATCCAAGAGCTCGCCGACGGTGCCTTCCCAATTCTTCATCGAAGCAAATTCAATCGATGGAGTTGTAAGGAAGTTAATCCACCAGGCTGGTCGTGGAAGAGCGTTGATAACTGTTCCAGCAGTTAAACGCGGTGGAACAGTTAAGCCATTTCGGTAATCGCGAATTCTCTGACCAGCAGCAGGTACATCTACCGTCAGCATCAAATTCTTTACACCGGCGCGCTTTGCTCGTTCAACGAGCGCCATGCTGCCTTCGCGATCTTTCCACATGTACAACTGGAACCAGTTGCGACCATTTGGTGCAGCTGCGACAACATCTTCAATCGTGGAAGTTCCAAGAGTTGAGAGGGTAAATGGAATTCCATATTTCTCAGCTGCACGTGCTCCGGCAATTTCGCCTTGAGTTTGCATCATGCGAGTAAATCCAGTGGGCGCAATACCTACTGGCATTGCAAATGTTTCACCAAGTGATGTGCGAGTTAAATCAGCAGTGGAAACATCTTTAAGAATACTTGGGATGAATTCAAGATCACGAAAAGCTTGACGCGCTCTTTCTAAACTGACTTCACTTTCGGCAGAGCCGTCGGTGTAATCAAATGGACCTTTTGGAGTTCTTCGCTTTGCGATATCGCGGAGATCCCAGATTGTGTAAGCCTGCTCTAAGCGACGCTTCTTGCGACGCAAAGTTGGCAGCGAGAATTGAAGAAGTGGAGCAAGTTCAGATGGCTTTGGAAATTGACGCTTTACATTCTTGCCCATGAAGATATTGTTTCAGTAAGTTTCTAATTAACGCCACTTGGTAGCGAGAGAGAAACCAACTGCAATAAAGCTAAATCCGATGATCATGTTCCATGCGCCGATACCTGGGATTGGGTAGAGAGTCTGGCTGACGTAGAAGACAACGATCCAGAAGAGGCCGATGAGGAAGTTGGCAATCATTACTGGGGCAAGCCAGCTTGGGCTTTCGAGAAGAGGTGATCCTTCTGCAACGTGGATCTGTTCTTCGTGAGCGTGCTGCTCCTGAACCTTCTTACGCAATTTTGACTTTGGCATGGGGCCAAGGTTACAGCACAATTACCACATGGCTCGAATCCTCGTTATCGATAACTACGACTCATTCGTATTTAACCTCGTGCAATATTTGGCGCAATTGGGTGCGCAATGCACCGTTGTTCGTAACGATGAAGTAACGGCTGATGAAGCTTCGAAATATGACGGGGTTCTAATCTCCCCAGGACCCGGCACCCCTGATAAGGCTGGCGTCAGTATTGAAATGATCAATTACTGCGCCCAGAATTTCATTCCGCTCTTTGGAGTCTGTCTCGGCCATCAAGCAATCGGTGAAGCATTTGGTGCAACAGTTTCACGCGCACCTGAGTTGCTTCATGGAAAGACATCGCAGGTATTCCATAACTCAACGGGTGTTCTCGAAAATCTTCCATCACCATTTACTGCAACGAGGTATCACTCACTCGCTGTTGAGAGAGATACCGTTCCAACAACTTTAGAGATTACTGGTTCAACTGAATCAGGAGTTGTCATGTCGATGCGCCATACATCTCTACCAATTGAGGGTGTGCAATTCCATCCTGAATCTGTTTTAACCGAACATGGCCACCAGATGCTTGCTAACTGGTTGGTGCGTTGTGGAGATCTCGATGCGCCTAAACGTGCAGTTGGACTATCTCCAGTTGTTGGTAAAGCTAAGTAAAAATCTACAGTTACTCATTAATTGTAATGGTGACTGATTTTCCAATTGTTTGAGTAGTTCCTGCTTCAGGAGCCTGTCGGATAACAACACCAATTGGTTGCGCAGCATCTAAATCGTAGAACTCTTTAATGAGGAAGCCAGCCTGAATCAGGAGAGTCTTTGCTTGAATCGCTTCAACACCAATGAGATTTGGAACAATAACTTCTCCACTTGCAATTGTCAGAACCACTGAACTACCAGCTACCGTGACAGAACCAACGGTAGGAGTGACATCCAGAACCGTTCCTTGGGGTTGATCCGAAGGAGCAGCAACTGTTTGCGAAACTAAGAGACCAACTGATGTCAGAGCAGAACGTGCATCAATCAGTGACATGCCAATCAAATTATCTGGAACGATCGCCTCACCAGGGCCATCGGAAACTGTTAAAACCACTGGAGCGCCAAGTTTTATCCGGGTTGTAGCAAGCGGTAATTGGCTTGCTACGCGGTTATTTGGAATCACGCCATCGTGCGCACGTTCTACCGTCACTGCATATTCAGAGAGAAGTGCACGCGCCTTATCTTCGGTGAGACCAACAACGCTTGGAAGTTGAGGCAAGTTATTGTCAGAATTTCCACTGAGCAAGAAGCCAAAAAGTGCAAGAGCAATCGATGCTACAAATGCACCACCATATATAAGTGCAGATTTACGAGTAAAAACTGGAGTAGTTGGAATCTTTGCAACTACTTCCTGGCCGGCGCGAACACGAGAAATATCGTCGAGCATCTCTTGCGCGCTTTGATAACGATCTTCTGGCTTCTTCGCCAATGCAACTGCTAAAACCTTCTCAATACCTTCTGGTAATTCTGGGTTAATTGTTCGAATTCGAGGAGCAACGCTCGATGCATGTTGAAGTGCAATTGAAACAGGAGTCTCACCCGTAAATGGTGGCTGACCTGCGAGTAGTTCAAAGAGTAGGCAACCAGTTGAGTAAATATCACTTCTGGAATCTGCAGATTCACCAACTGCTTGTTCGGGAGAAAGATACTGAGCTGTGCCAAGTACGTTCCAGGTATTTGTGAGCGTCGCACCAAGATCATCCATGGCGCGTGCAATACCGAAGTCCATCACCTTTACATCGCCGCTATCAGTGATCATGACATTCGCTGGTTTGATATCTCGGTGAACGATCTGTCTTGCATGTGAAAATTCAAGCCCAGTCAAAATTCCTTCAGCGATTTCAAGGGCGCGATTGAGTGGAAGTTTCTGACCCTTATCTCTCAAGGTATAAATCATTTCGCGAAGAGTCTGACCTGTTACAAGCTCCATAACAATGTATGGGGCTGGTTCTTCTCCCGAATCGTAGACAGCAACAATTGCTGGGTGATTAAGACCAGCAGCAGCTTTTGCCTCTTTCCTAAATCGCGCAACAAATGATGGGTCTTTAGCAAGATCGCTACGAAG
>JBIICC010000047.1:0-6546 GCA_044239085.1 Candidatus Planktophila sp. | reverse complement strand
ATTCAGCGTAGATCCAAGAGGGTTAATTCGCTGTTGGCCCCAAAGACTCCATCGCCTTAAGCGTTGCAATGCGCTCTTGAATCGGTGGATGAGTACTAAATAATTTAGAGACCGTTTGGCCATCTAGTGGTGATTCAATCCAGATATGGGCAACAGCATTTGATTTCTGACGCACAACAGTTGTATCTGATGCCAGAACTTCGAGCGCTTTACGTAGCCCTGCAGGATTGCGCGTAAAGGAAACAGCAGTTGCATCAGCAAGTGCTTCACGCTTACGTGAAATTGCTGATTTCAAGAGCATCGCAGCTATTGGAGCCAGCATCAGAACAACCAGTGAAACAACGAGAGCTAGTGGATTTTGATTTTCGCGCTCGCGACGTCCACCAAAGAACATCATCCGAGTTAAGAAATCACTCAAGATTGCAATCGCACCTGCAGTCGATGCTGCAACAGCTGAGACCAATGTGTCGCGATTAGCAACGTGTGACAACTCGTGGGCGATAACACCTTGAAGTTCATCGCGATCCATTACCTCAAGCATTCTGGTTGTAAATGCAATCAACGCATGCTCAGGGTTTCGCCCTGTTGCAAATGCGTTTGGAGCAGTATCTTCAACGATTGCCACCTTCGGCATTGGAAGACCGCTTGCGATAACAACTTCTTCAATGACATTAAATAGCTCTGGCGCATCTTCGCGGGTAATGAGTTTTGCACCGGTCATTGTGAGAACTAATTTGTCAGAGCCGTAATAGGAGCCCCAAACACCGACTAGCGAAATTCCAACAGCAATCGGAACGATTGCAGATGTTGTACCTGCACCGAAATAAGTCAGGGCAGAGTAAGCAACGAGCCAAGTAAGGACTCCCATTGATGCAAGGAGAAAGTAGGTCTTACCTTTATTGGCAGATTGCAGCGCTCTGAAATTATATTCAGCCATAAGTTACTTTAGAACTTAACGTTAGGAACGTCGCGATCTGCAGGGTTTTCAACCTCATAAAATTCGCGTGCGTCAACTTTTGCAAAGCCGGCAAAGAAGTTTGTAGGAATAGTTTTAACCGCTGTGTTAAGCGAGCGCACAGTGTCGTTGTAGAACTGACGTGCGAATGAAACTTTATTCTCAGTTGTCGAGAGCTCTTCTTGTAGGGAGAGAAAGTTTGAAGATGCTTTGAGATCTGGGTAAGCCTCAGCAACTGCGAGCAAGCCCTTCAGCGCATTTGTAAGAGCGCCATCTGCAGCTGCAACATCTGCAACAGTTGTTGCACTTGTTGACTTTGCACGAGCTTCAACAACTGCATTGAATGTGCTCTGCTCGTGGGCTGCATATCCCTTAACAGTTTCTACCAAGTTTGGGATTAAATCTGCGCGGCGCTTGAGCTGTACCTCAATCTGTGCGAAAGCTTCATCAACAGTGATGTTAAGGCGCACAAGGCGGTTGTACTGGGCGATGGCAAAGATGACGAGAAGAACGATTGCTCCGATAATGATGAATTCCATAATTGATTTAACCTATCTATTCCGAGTTATATTCCCAGATATAAATGGTGCCTGGGAACTACTTGATCTTGCTCTGGTGGAAATTCATAAAGGAGCGGCTCGGGGTTGGCCCGCGCTGTCCTTGGTAACGTGATGCGTAGATTGCTGAACCGTATGGGTGCTCAGCAGGTGATGAGAGTTTAATCAGACAGAGCTGGCCAATCTTCATTCCTGGGAATAACTTCACCGGAAGGTTTGCAACGTTTGAGAGCTCAAGAGTGATGTGCCCTGAGAATCCTGGATCGATAAATCCTGCTGTTGAGTGAGTCAGCAGCCCAAGGCGACCGAGCGATGACTTTCCTTCTAGGCGGCCTGCAATATCGTCTGGGAGAGTGATGATTTCGTAGGTGCTTGCGAGAACGAATTCACCTGGGTGCAAGATAAATGCCTCGCCATCCTCAGCGATTACCTCGCGAGTGAGCTCTGCCTGCTCGATGGATGGATCGATGACTGAATATTTGTGGTTCTCAAATACGCGGAAGAATTTATCGAGGCGGACATCAACCGATGAAGGTTGGATCATCGCCTCGTCAAAAGGCTCTACGGCCACTCGGCCGGCGGTTATTTCGGAGCGGATATCGCGATCACTTAGAAGCACGGCGCGAGCCTACCTGTATAGGCTAAAAAAAGACCTTCGGCGCGCTTGCGTAAGTTACTGGCGGGTAGCACCATTACGCCATGAGCCATTACAACGCCAACCTCCGTGACATCGAATTCTGCCTCTTCGACCTTCTAGGTCGCGAGAAAGTTCTCGGTACCTCTATCTACTCCGACCTCGATCGCGACACTGCGATGGGGATGTTGGAAGAGATGAAACGTCTTACTGAAAATGATCTCGCTGCATCTTTCGTTGAAGGCGATCGCATCGGTACAGATTTCAATAAGGCAACAGGAGATATCAAACTTCCTGAAAGTTTTAAGAAATCGTATAAAGCATATGTCGATGGCGAATGGTGGCGTCTTGATGCACCAGTAGAACTTGGCGGAATGCGAATTCCTGCATCAGTGCGATGGGCAATTGCTGAGATGGTTCTCGGTTCAAATCCTGCAATCCATATTTATGCATCCGGCTATGCATTTGCACAAGTTGCTTATGTATTGGGTACAGATATTCAGAAGAAGATGGCGAAGCACATGATTGATCGCCACTGGGGTGCAACAATGCAGTTAACAGAACCTGATGCAGGTTCTGATGTCGGAGCAGGTCGCACAAAAGCTGTTGAACAAGCAGATGGAACGTGGCACATCACCGGAACAAAGCGTTACATCACTTCAGGAGATGCTGATATCTACGACAACATCATGCACTTCACACTTGCTCGTCGCGAAGGTGGTGGACCGGGAACAAAGGGTCTATCACTCTTCCTTATTCCAAAGTTTATGTTTGATATTGAAACAGGTGAACTCGGAAAGCGTAACGGCGTCTATGTCACAGGTGTAGAGAGCAAGATGGGTCTTAACGTCTCAGCTACCTGCGAAGTAAATCTCGGTGAGAAAGAGCCTGCAGTTGGATATCTACTCGGCGATGTTCATCAAGGTATTGCACAGATGTTTAAGATCATTGAATTTGCTCGCATGATGGTCGGAACAAAGGCGATTGCAACTCTCTCAGCTGGATATCTGCAAGCACTGAGCTATGCGAAGGTGCGCGTTCAAGGTGGCGACCTAAAAGTTATGAACGATAAGGCAAGCCCTCGTGTCACGATTATTCATCACCCAGATGTGCGTCGTTCGCTGATGGTGCAGAAGGCTTATTCAGAAGGCATGAGAGCCCTTGTTCTCTACACCGCATCTATTCAAGATGAAATCGAACTCGCTCGCGAGGCAGGCGATACCGAGAAGTTAGAGACGATGGAAGCGCTCAATGATCTATTGCTTCCCGTAGTTAAGGGATTTGGTTCAGAGAAGTCATGGACACTTCTTGGTACAGAGTCACTGCAAACCTTCGGCGGCGCAGGATTTACTCAAGATTGGCCACTTGAACAATATGTCCGCGATGCAAAGATCGATACCTTATATGAAGGCACAACTGCGATCCAGGGTCTCGACTTCTTCTTCCGTAAGGTTGTTAAAGATGGTGGACGCGCACTTGGTTTACTTGGAAAAGAGATTCAAGCATTTGCTGAGACTGGCGGCGTCCATGCAGCAGAGAAGCAGGCGCTCTTAAAGGCGCTCGCAGATCTCAATGGCATCATCGGAGTTCTCGTTGGACATGCAATGGCATCACAAGAGAAGGCTGATGAGATCTACAAGGTTGGTTTAAGCACATCACGTGCTTTGATGGCAGTCGGTGATGTCATCATTACCTGGTTGCTTCTTCGCCAGGCTGATATTGCTGCAGATAAGTTATCTGCGGGTGCTGGAAAAGATACTGATTTCTATACAGGAAAGATTGCATCAGCGAAGTTCTTCGTTGCAACAGTTCTTCCTCATATCACCGCAGATCGCAAGATTGTAGAAGCTACAGATTCGACGATTATGGAGATCCCTGAATCTGCTTTCTAGCCATTGTGAGATAAACTCACCCGATGCTCTCAAAACATCGCGGTGAGTTTTTTCTTGTACTGGGAGCTTTCTTCTTCTCTGCAAACGGAATCGTTGCAATCGTAGTTCTTGAACATATGCCCGCTTTTCGTCTGGCTCAAGTCCGATCATTTTCTGCAGCGCTCATTCTTATCATCTACGTACTGATAAAAAACCCTAGCCTTATAAAGATTGCAAAGAAGCAGATTCCTTACTTTGCCATGTACGGAGTCGTGGGTTTCGCCCTCGTTAACTTTGGCTACTTTCTCGGTATCGAACGCGGTATTCCACTTGGGCTTGTTCTCATCCTCGAATTCACAGCATCGATCTGGATCGTGCTCTGGATTAAATTTGTCCGCAGAGGATTCGTCGCTCGCGATATGTGGGTTGCAGTTGCTCTCTCCCTAACAGGACTAGTTCTCGTCTCGAAAGCTTGGGATGGATTTAAGTTCGACTTAATCGGTATCGCAGGTTCGCTCGGCAGCGCATTTGCACTAGCTGCTTACTTCTTAATGAGCGAGAAGATTGGCAAGGGGCGTCAGCCGATTGCAATGTTGATCTTCGGTATGGGCTTTGCATCGCTCTTCTGGATGATTGTTCTGCCACCTTGGAACTTCCCTTACGAAGTATTTACCAAGCAGATGGATATGGGTGGAATCGCAGAAGGATTCTCACTTCCAGGTTGGGTATTAATTCTCTATGTAATTCTTTTGGGAACCGTTGTTCCATACCTCTGCGTGCTTACTGGAATGCGTCTACTTACCGCTTCTACAAGTAGCGTTATTGGAATGTTGGAACCTGTCATCGCTGGCGGTTTTGCGTGGATCTGGTTTAGTCAGAGCTGGGATGCGATTCAACTTGTCGGTGCAGTTGTGGTGCTCTTTGGAATTTATCTTGCCGACCGCGCAAAGAGTGTTGCGAGCTAGAAACTACTCGTTCCAGCCACCATCGCCAGGTGCTGATGGCTGAATATCTGTAGATGCCGCAGTTGACTGTGTGAAGTCGCGACCTGCACCAACATTTGGAGCCATATCGAAGAAGCGTGCAAAGTGAAGTTGTGCAGAGACAGTAATTGTTCGCGTTGGTCCGTTACGGTGCTTTGCAACGATGAAATCTGCTTCACCTGAACGGTTCTGTGAATCGTACATATCATCGCGGTGCAATAAGATAACTACGTCTGCATCTTGTTCGATAGAACCAGATTCACGAAGGTCAGAGAGCAATGGGCGCTTATCTGTACGTTGTTCAGAGCCACGGTTGAGCTGCGAGATAGCGATAACAGGCACGTTGAGCTCTTTAGCCATCAACTTAAGGTGACGCGAGAATTCAGAGACTTCCTGCTGACGATTTTCTATGCGCTTACCTGATGACATCAACTGTAGGTAGTCGATAACAATCAGTTTGAGGTCGTGACGTTGCTTTAAGCGACGGGCCTTTGCGCGGATCTCCATCATTGAAAGATTGGGTGAATCATCGATAAAGAGAGGCGCATCAGAGATCTCGCCCATACGGCGTGCAAGCTTCGCCCATTCGTCATCACTCAGTTGTCCTGAACGGATGCTGTTAAGACCGACGCGAGCTTCGGCAGACAACATACGCATTGTAATTTCAGATTTCGACATTTCGAGAGAGAAGATAACCGCTGTCTGGTTCTCGTGAATTGCAGCATGACGCGCAATATCGAGACCGAGCGTTGACTTACCAACTGCAGGACGTGCAGCGATGACAACCATATTTCCTGGATGGAAACCGTGCGTGAGTTGATCGAGATCGCGGAAGCCAGATTTAACTCCTTCGATGCCAATACCTTTAGAGATCGCTTCGATCTCATCAAGTGCAGCAGGAAGCAATGTGCTGAGCTGTACATAATCTTCTGAAGAGCGGCGTTCGGTAACTGCATAGACTTCGGCTTGCGCTGCATCTACTGCATCATCGACTTCACCATTTTGGTCGTAACCAAGTTGAACAATCTTTGTACCTGCTTCAACAAGTCGGCGCATGATTGCATGTTCGAGAACAATCTTTGCGTAGTAACCAGCGTTAGCTGCAGTTGGAACAGATGAGATAAGTGTGTGGAGATATGGCGCGCCACCTGCACGTGCAATGTCGCCGCGCTTTGTAAGTTCTGCTGCAACAGTGACTGCATCTGCGGGTTCGCCGCGACCATAGAGATCGAGAATTGCATCGTAAATTAATTCGTGTGCAGGGCGATAGAAATCGCGTTCGCGTAATACTTCTACAACATCTGCAATTGCATCTTTAGATAAGAGCATTCCACCGAGAACAGATTGTTCTGCTTGTAGATCTTGAGGTGGTGTTCGCTCGAACTCTGCGCCAACGGTGTTGTACTGCCCGTTACGTTGGGAGTTGCTAGGTAACTCTGCGATGCTCACGAGCGGTACTTTCCTCTACACCACTGACAAAAGCGAAGAAGGCTGGGGATGAATATGTGGATAAACCCCTGATTCGTGTGTAAAAGACTGTGGAGAA
>JBIICC010000046.1:0-6606 GCA_044239085.1 Candidatus Planktophila sp. | reverse complement strand
ACGAGAGTGCTGACAGAGAGCGCAGCAATAAGTCGATTGCGAGTAAGGAATCGATGTGGCATCGCAATTACACCTGGCATTACCTCAGAGACAATTGCACCGTTCTCGCAGATTTCGGCAAAGAGGCGAGAGTTACCGGCCGGATATTGAATATCGACGCCGGATGCAATCACAGCAATGGTGCGACCTTCTGCAACAAGTGCGCCCCGATGTGCAGCTGTATCAACTCCGTAGGCTCCCCCACTGATGATCTGCCAATCGCGATCGACAAATCCTGCAGCGAAGTCTCCTGCGATACGGATTCCGTACGGAGTTGGATTGCGGGTACCGACAATTGCTAACGCTCGATGAGACAAGATAGAAGTGTCGCCTTTAACGATGAGTGCGATAGGTGGAACTTCTAAATCATCAACAGATTGTGGCCAATCGGAATCACTTGGAGTTATAAGCGTAGCTCCTGCGCTGTCAATCGAAACCATTGCGTGCGCGGCATTAAAGGAAGTTACCTTCTCAATCAGTTGGCCATACTTAATAGAGTCATATCCGCCGCCAAGCAGCCTGTCATATGTTGCAGATGCACCGCGCTCTGAAATTTCACGCCCCCAGAATGAGGTGCCTGGTTCGATATGAGCAAAGAGTGCAAGGCGTTTTTCTACATCATTCATAGCTCTGATCCTTCTCGTAGCAAGTATGCGCGTTGAACATCTGCGAGAGTTGGGATTTCACGACCAGCCAGATCTGCCAAGGTCCATGAGAGGCGAATGACTTTATGCAATCCGCGAGCTGTAAGGCGTTCGTGATCAAGTTCATCGTGCAAGAAATTCATCGCATCTTTCTGAGGTCGATATGTAGTGCGTAACTCTCGACTTGGAATATGGGCGTTGAGTTTCCATAGTTTCCCAGCGAATCTTTCTGATGCAGCTACGCGTGCTTCAATAACGCGCCTTCGAATATCATCGCTACTTTCGCCAAGATCAGTGGCGGCCATTTCAACTCGGGATACTGGTTCGACTTGCACGCGCATATCGATTCGATCCATCAGAGGCCCGGATAATTTTCCGAGATACCGTCTAACAGAGAGTGATGAGCATTCGCACCCACGTCCTTTGCCACTGAACTTTCCACACGGACAAGGATTTGCGGCAAGTACTAGTAAGAACTCGGCCGGAAACGTTATATTGCCAACGCTTCGAGTGATGGTGATAGTTCCGGATTCAAGAGGTTGTCGAAGCGAATCAAGTACGCCAGTTGCACATTCAGGTGCTTCATCAATAAAGAGAACTCCGTGGTGTGCCAGAGAACAAGCACCAGGCTTAATGACATGAGAACCGCCACCAACAATTGCGACACGAGACGCGGTGTGATGCGGCGCGACTATCGGTGCAATACGGGACATGGGTGAACGTTGGGTAAGCGAACCTGAAATTGAATGCACCGCAGTAACTTCAAGTGCTTGATCAAGGGTCAGGGTTGGCAAGATAGTTGGAATTCGCGATGCAATCATCGTCTTACCTGCACCCGGCGGGCCAACTAGAAGAAGGTGATGTCCACCTGTTGCTGCAACTTCTGCTGCAAATCTAGCCTTGCTCTGTCCTGCAACATCTGCAAAATCAAGATGGGTATCAAACGTTGTATCGATGAGATCTAACTCTTGCGCTTCAGGCTTAATCCCGCTTCGCATCCATTGAAGAACATCGCGTAGATTTTCAAAGGCCAGTATCTGCATCTGGGGCATTAATTGTGCTTCCTCGCGATTAGCAAAAGGAATAACCGCACGAGTTATGCCGCTCTTATATGCAGCTATCAGTGCGGGAAGTACACCTCGAACCGAGCGAATCTTTCCATCGAGTGCGAGTTCTCCGAGGACGATGCTTTGGTGCAGTGGTTCCTGGGGCAAGACTTGGTTTGCAATCAAAATAC
Source organism: Candidatus Planktophila sp. (assembly GCA_044239085.1). Lineage (GTDB taxonomy): Bacteria > Actinomycetota > Actinomycetes > Nanopelagicales > Nanopelagicaceae > Planktophila. Next base: position 4,686 of record JBIICC010000046.1, on the reverse strand, counting down.
TTAGCGCAATCGAGAGATCAAAGCTGGACCCGCTCTTGGGTAACCAGGCGGGCGACATAGAGACCGTCATCTTGCGGTTGGGCCAGATCTCATTGCAATTGGTAATCGCTGCACGCACCCGGTCACGAGATTCTTGAAGTGCTGCATCTGGAAGGCCTAGGAGTGAATACATAGGAATTCCATCAGAGATATCGACCTCTATCTCAACAAGACTTCCGGTAATCCCCAGCAACGCAACGCTCTGAGTGTGACCCATGCTCATAAAATCCCACCGCGGTATTCGAGGGTATGAGCGCCATCGCTTGCGATAAGAATTGCAACGACATCTATGGCGTATTCACAACCGAGACATCCATGTGTTGCAAGCCAAGCCAGCGCAAGGCGTTGCATCCGATGAGCTTTATCGCGATTGATTGCTTCGAAGGGATGGCCAAAGGCGAGCGAACTTCGCGTCTTGACCTCAATAAAGTGAAAGGTTCCATCACTCGATAGTGTGATGAGATCTATCTCGCCCTCTTTAATCCGCCAATTACGATCGAGGATTTCATCGCCGCGAGCTGTGAGAAACTCTGCAGTCTTTAATTCACCAAATGCACCTGTGCGCTGTTTGGCACCTGGTCTCTTTACCCGTGTAGACATCGGCGCAGAGTAAATACTTGCTCGCAGTAATTGAGAGTGAGGTGAGGTGGCTGTGTAAAACTCCTATTAGGAATTACTTGAGGAGAGCCGCGATATTTGAGAAAGATTTGCGATGTTCTGCACAGGGACCGTGCAAGGCGAGGGCTGCGGTATGAGCGGCCGTGATATAGCCCTTATGTTTAGCAAAACCATATTCTGGGTACTTCTTATCTAGCTCAATCATTTCGCGATCACGAGTTACCTTGGCGATAATCGATGCGGCACTAATTGCTGTGACTACCTGGTCGCCTTTCCATACAGCGACATTGGGAAGGGCTAACCCTTCAATTGCATAGCCATCTGTCAGTACATAGGCAGGTTCAATACTGAGCCCCGAGACTGCTCGGCGCATTCCATCGAGATTGGCAGCATGTACGCCTCGTGCATCGATTTCTTCAACCGATACGCGAATGACGCTGACGCAGATTGCGATATTCATGATTACATCGAATAGCTCTTCGCGCTTACTCTCAGAAATCTCTTTTGAATCGCGTACCTGTGCAAGTTCCGGTGCAAAGGGATCTTTCAAAATAACGGCCGCAATAACTAGTGGACCTGCACATGGGCCGCGCCCTGCTTCATCAACACCAGCAACAGGAGAGATCCCAGCTTTATGGAGAAGCTCTTCAATTGCTTTCATGGCTAGCTTTCATATGTGAAGCTACTTGATTGGATTTTGCGATGAAACGAAACTGAGATTGTTAAATGGCCAGATGATTGCAAAGACCCGACCAGTTACTTTAGATACGGGAACAAAACCATTGTTGACATCATCTTGGTGGTAGCGAGAATCAGCTGATGCTCCACGGTGATCTCCCATTACCCAGATTTTTCCTTCCGGCACAGTTACATTGAATTCAAGTTCGCTCGGCTTATTGCCTTTGAAAATGTAAGGCTCATCAGCTTCAACTCCGTTGATTGTCAGTTTGCCATCTTTGGCACAGCAAATTATCTTGTCGCCAGCTACGCCGATGACGCGCTTAACGAGAAATTGCTTAGCTGGGTTAGGAAGTACGCCTACAAGAACTAGGCCTTCCTTAATCTTTGCAACAACCTTATTCTGTTCATCAACATACTGTTCTGGTAACCAATTTGCTGGATCTCTAAAGACCACGACATCACCACGCGAGATATTCTTTGAGATAAACGGAAGCTTATTCACCGCTACGCGATCTTGAATCTGAAGGGTATTTTCCATAGACCCTGAAGGGATATAGAAGAATTGCACAAGGAAAGTCTTGATTAAAAGTGAGACTGCGAGCGCAACGATTATAAGAATCGGCAACTCACGAAGGACTGAGCCCTTACGTGACATGGAAGACTTTTAGTTACGCAGGCTTGTCAGTGGAGTCGGCTACTGCGACATCTTCTGTAGTCACAGCTTCAGCTGGAACCTCTGCCACAACTTCAACCGCAGCTGGCTCGGACACAACTGGTGCTTCTACGACAGCTTCAACTACTGGAGCCTCGACCACTGCTTCTACAACAGGCTCTGGCACAACCTCAGCAATTGGAGTAGAAAGAATTCCATCACCGTAACCTTCAACGCCATCGCGCTTTTCACGAATCTTTGCAGCCTTACCGCGAAGATCGCGTAGGTAGTAAAGCTTTGCGCGACGAACATCGCCCTTCTTGACGAGTTCAATCTTCTCAATAACTGGTGTGTGAACTGGGAATGTACGTTCTACTCCAACACCATAAGAAACTTTACGGATTGTGAAAGTTTCGCGGACTCCGTCGCCCTGGCGACCGATAACGATTCCTTGGAAGACCTGAAGACGTGACTTGCTGCCTTCGATAACACGGACGTGGATCTTTAGCTCATCGCCTGCGCGGAACTGTGGAATGTCCTTGCGGAGTGAGGCAGCATCTACTACGTCGAGAATGTTCATCTTTGGTCCTGTTCATTACTTATCTAATAGGCACTGCGAGGTAACGCCGTGCAGACTGCGTATCTTGCCATAGAAGGGGCCTTGAGCGTAAATCGGCCAAACTCCCCCTCAGGTTACGCTCGCTTGCCTTACTCAGAAAAGGCGAGAATCTCCTCGAGCTGGGCATGCAGGTAAGGGCCTGCCACCATGGAAATCTGCATCGGTCCTTCGCCATATTTCTTAAAGGTCGCTCCTGCCTCCGTTGCGACCAATCCCCCTGCAGCCCAATCCCACTCCTTAAGTCCTGCTTCGTAATATCCATCGAGTGCACCCATTGCAACATGGCAGAGATCTACCGCTGCAGCACCGTTGCGGCGCATATCGCGAACTACAGGAACGAGCTTTGCAAAATCTTCAAGTTGAGAGACACGGTCTGCAACATCGTATTGAAATCCGGTTGCCAGTAATGCGCGATCGACTTCAACAGGATCATTGCACTTAATTGCATGTCCATTGTAGAAAGCGCCACCACCGCGAGTTGCCCACCATGTTGAATTAATGGTTGGAGCTGTAACTACACCGACAATCACGCCTTCGCTATCTTTCGCTGCGATAGAAACATTCCAGCCTGGAAGTCCGTAGAAATAATTGACCGTTCCATCGAGTGGGTCGATTACCCAGGTAATTCCAGATTTACTTGGCACCGATGAGCCTTCCTCGCCGATGATGCCATCATCTGGTCGAGCTGCAAGAAGTGATTGGACGATGAACTTCTCCGCCTTGGTATCCATCTGAGTTGCGATATCGATTGCCGTTGACTTGGATTCGATTTCAAATGCCAGAGGGCGATCCATCAGGAGCGCGCCTGCTTCAGCACCAATTCTTTGAGCCAACTCCAACAAATCTTTATACATATGCGCATCTTAGAGGGTCGAACTATCGCGAAATTCACGCTCTATCGGTTATTCTCACCCTATGACTGAGCTTCGCCTGACCGGTAAGAGTGATGATGGAAGCCATCTCAACCTTGCCGATAACAGCGGCTCAGAGTTCTCTCTTCGTATTAGCGACACTCTTCGTGCAACTGTTAACCAGCCACGTTTAACTTCTGTCCCTGCCTTTGATGCAGTCGAGACAATGTCAGTTAAAGAGATTCAGCGTCGCTTGCGTGCCGGCGATAGCTTTGACCAGGTTGCTCGGGATGGACAAATCACTGTTGAGAAGGTTGAACGCTTCTCGGGTCCCATCATGCAGGAGCGCGAATACATCCTCGATCGCGCACGTGAATTAGTAATGCGTAAAGATGTCCATCGCACAGAGATGACCTTCAGCGATGTCGTCCTTGCAAAGCTTGCACCACGCGGCGTAGATACAGATGAAGTTTCCTGGAATACCTGGCGCTTACTTGATGGCACATGGCATATCGAATTGCACTACCCAAATCGTGATGGCAGCGGTGTTGCAACTTGGAACTTCGATCTTTCTCGTCGCGCACTAGGTGCAACTGATGACAACGGTGCTTGGCTCATTGATGAAGATGCACCTGCTCGCCCAGTTTCAACGGGGATCATTCACTCAGAGCCAACTCATCCATCCCGTCTTGAAACAAATCGAATTGAAACAAATCGAATTGCAGATAGTTTTGAACCAGTTGTTGAAGAGAAGCCCGAGACTCCACGTCTTGCTGTAATTCGCGAAACTCCAACGGCTGCTGATTCTCAAGATGGAATCACCGCTCGCGCAAAGGTGCCTTCATGGGATGAAATTATGTTCGGCCACAAGAGCGAAGAAGCTCCAGAAGATAATTAATCTTTAAATAACCTTGCTCAAGAGCGGTACAGAATTTTCTACCGCAGAATCTCCACCATGATGGCCGACCATCTCGCCCTCTTTATCGGCGCGCTCTGGATCAAGTAGAACGACTCCACCGCGAGCAATAGCAATCACATCTCCTGCACGCTCTGCTGCATCGAGTGAAACATCGCTTCCAAATAAACCAGATTCAATTGCTGTTGCACGCGAATGCATCAAGACCTTATCGCCAAGCGTTTGGCGCCAGCGCTGAACAACTTCATCGATTGCCGCAGCTGAGCCAGCCTTCTCGCCAAGGTAGAGATGGCGTGCGCGAGGTTCTCCA
>JBIICC010000010.1:0-26315 GCA_044239085.1 Candidatus Planktophila sp. | reverse complement strand
GTCGTGGTATCGATATTGAGGGAAATGCTGTTGTGCAATGGTCACCTACAGTTGATTCTGCGATGGCTGCTGGCCTTGCGTCTACGAGAACATATCCACTGAGATCTTCATTTACTCCAAGTTACAATATGTCGATCAATCTCATTGCACGTTTTGGTCGCGAACGCGCTCGTGGCAGCCTCGAATCTTCCTTCGCGCAATTCCAAGCAGATCGAGCTGTCGTCGGTCTTGTAAGACAGATTCGTAAAAATGATTCAGCAGCTGCAGAACAGAGCGAATCAGCGGTCTGTCACCTCGGGAATTTCTCAGAGTATTCAAGGCTCCGAATAGATATTAAGGACCTCGAAAGAGTATTGAGTAAACGAGATGGGCGCCGAACTTTCGATCAACGTCAACGAGTTCGCATGGAGAATGAGTTAGATGGAATGCGCCGCGCTCTGCGCAAACATGATTGCCACGCATGTAATGATCGTGAAACTCATGCGCGTTTTGCTGAACGTGCAGACCGTATCAACCGTGAATCTGAGGGGCTAAGAGCCCGTGTGGAGAACCGCACCCACGTCATTGCGAAGACCTTTGACCGAATCTGCAATGTTCTTACCCACTTGGGATATATCGAGGGTGAGAAACCTCTAGAACAAGGCAAGATTCTTGCAAAGATATACGCTGAATCAGATCTGCTATTAACGGAATCCATCCGAAAAGGGGTCTTCGATAATTTATCCGCACCTGAACTTCTCTCAGTTGCATCAGCAATGATCTTTGAGAGTCGCAGCTCAGAAAATTACGCCCCGAAGATGCCCCATCAAAACGTTACAAATGCACTAGCTACAGTTGCAAAGATCTGGGTAGAGCTCGAGGATGTTGAGAACGAGTTTGACGTCAAGACTCAACGCGAACCGGATTTCGGTTTCTGTTATGCCGCATACAGATGGGCCAATGGTCACTCCTTAAGCAACGTTCTTAAGGGAACTGATATGACTGTCGGTGATTTCGTTCGATCTATTAAACAACTTATCGATCTCTTAACACAGATCGGGGGAGCGGCCGAGCATCTTCGTCCTGTATGCCGGGATGGAGTTAGGCGCTTGGATCGAGGAGTAGTTTCCTATATGTTGGGAGAACTATGACTCTGATGCTTCTTGATAGCGCATCGCTCTGGTATCGCGCTTATTACGGGATGCCTGACACATTGCTTTCACCATCAGGTGCTCCAGTCAATGCAATTCGCGGATATCTTGATATGACGGCGCGCTTGATAGGAATGTATTCACCTAACCGAATTGTTGCCTGCATTGAAGGGGATTGGCGCCCCTCTTGGCGCGTTGATCTCTTTCCTGCTTATAAAGCTAATCGCTTAGAAGATGAGAGCGAGATTGAAGAAGAGCCTGAAACGCTGACACCACAGATCCCGATTCTTCTAGATCTTCTAGATGCCTTTGGAATACCAATGTTGGGTGTCGATGATTATGAAGCAGATGATGTGATGGCCACCTTCGCAGTAAAGGAGAAGGGGCCGATACGAGTTGTAACGGGAGATCGCGATTTATTCCAGTTAGTAGATGATAAACGTGATGTAAAAGTGGTCTATCTAGCACGTGGGATTTCTCAGCACGATCTTGTTGATATCAAATGGGTTGCAGATAAGTATGGAATTCCGGGGGAGCGCTACGCCCTCTTTGCAATGTTTCGCGGTGATCCTTCAGATGGGTTGCCTGGCGTAAAGGGTATTGGCGAGAAGGGTGCTGCACTTATTGCCAATAACTTCGCAACTGTCGACGAAGCGCTCAAAGCCGCAAAAGCTGGACACGAGGCACTTACCGCCAATCTAGCCAAGAAGATTATTGAAGGCGCTGATTATCTGAAGATTGCACCAACGCTTGTGCACTGTGCAAAAGATGTCGCGATTCCTTCGATGGATATCGCCATACCTAAGAGGCCTGATGATCTATCTGAAATTTATGCGATGCAGGCCGAGCACGGTCTTGGAGCCAGCGTTGATCGGTTGATCTCTGCACTCAAATGGTAGTCCTAGTCCTCTCTGCCCTCATAGTTAGCGCCGCATTTGAACCAATAGGGATTTGGTATGCCGCGATAGTTGGCTATGCACTTTTCCTGCACGTGCTGAGTAAATCTCGAACACCTATTGCTAGTGCGTTCCTATTCGGATTACTCGTAAACGCAATAGTGCTGCATTGGAGTAGTAAATACGTAGGCGCTCTTCCTTGGTTGCTTCTCTCTACACTCCAAGCGCTCTTCTATATCCCAGTTGGGTATTCATACAAGAAGACGAAATCTATGAGATGGGTGGTCTTCGCACTTCTACTCTGCGAAGAGCTACGATCACGTTTCCCATTCGGGGGATTTTCTTGGACTCGAGTTGCATTTAGTCAGAGTGATTCGCCCTTAGCCCCTCTAGTTTCGTATGGAGGAGTACTTCTTCTCTCTTATTTAACCCTTGCGCTAGCTGTACTCATTACTAGGTTGCGGTTAAGGAACTTCATCTTTGCGGGAGTATTAATTCTCCTCGCAGGTTTCTTACCCGATAATCCAAAACCCGTTGATAGCCTCTCTTTGATTGCGATACAAGGTAATACGCCATCAGTTGGACTTGAATTTAACTCTCGAGCCAAGGCGGTATTCGATTTGCACCGTGATGTCACTCGGGAAGTTGTGAAACCGGGTTATGATGCAATTATCTGGCCAGAGAATGCAATCGATATTGATCCTCGAAACTATCCAGAGGTGGATGAAGATATTCGTAGCCTTGCCCAGGATCTGGATACGCCAATTGTTGCAGGCGTAGTCTTGAATGAGAACGGTGCACCTGCCAATGCCTCCATACTTTACGGCCTAGATGGGAACGCAAAATCTACCTACATCAAGCAGTACCTAACTCCGTTTGGCGAGTACATTCCACTTCGTAAATTGGCTGAATTCTTATCACCTTACGCTGCTTTGGTAAACGACTTTAGAGCGGGACGAGAGTATGTCTGGCACGAAATAGCTGGAGAGAGAGTCTCGCCAATTATTTGCTACGAGATAATTAACGATGGTTTGGTGCGACAGGCGGCTGCAAATTCGAAGGCTATGATTGTCCAAACGAACAGTGCAACTTTTGCCAACACCCCTCAGAGTCGTCAACAATTGGCCATTACCAAGATACGTGCTATCGAACATTCGCGTGAGATTCTAAGCGTTTCGACGGTTGGAATATCTGCCTTCATCGACAATAATGGAGCTGTGAAGATGGCAACTGAAGAGAATCTTTCAACTTCTATTTCCGGGGATCTGTATCTATCTGATTATCGAACAATTGCAGACCGACTAGGGGGAGTGGGCCCACTTCTGGTCCTGTTAGCTTCATTTTTATCGGCACTGTTGAGCGCAAGAAACTTCTTTTTCCGATGAAGATTGACTCCAGAGCAGTAATTTTGATTCCAACTTACAATGAAGCAACATCAATCGTTGAACTCTTGAGAGCTTTAGGGGAGATTCAAGTTCGGCAGAACTTTGATGCCATAATTCTTGACGACAATTCACCCGATAAGACAGCCGATATTGTTGATTCACTCGCCCTTAGTTGGGTTCGAGTGATCCGGAGACCAGGAAAGGCTGGTTTAGGAGCCGCCTATCGTTCAGGCTTCAAAGATGTTCTACAGATGAGCGAGTATAAATTTATCGTCACAATGGATGCAGATGGTTCGCATCGTGTCGAGGATCTCCCAGCTATGTTAAGTGCTGCTCGAAACCAAGCCGATGACTCCAAGGTAATCGTCTTAGGTACCAGGTGGATGCCTGGCGGTTCAGTCGTTAATTGGCCACGAAGTCGACAATTGCTCTCTAAATCAGGTACTCGATATGCGCGTTTAGCCCTTCGAATTCCACTCAATGATTTAACTGGCGGATTCCGTGTTTACAGCAGAAATTTATTGTTTTCACTTAAATTAGATCAGATGTTTGCAACTGGATATTGTTTTCAAATCGAGATGGCGATGGCGAGTGATTTATCTGGTGCAAAAAAGATTGAAGTTCCAATTACCTTTGTAGAACGAGTAAATGGAGTTTCAAAGATGAGTCGAGCGATAGTTATTGAAGCTCTGTGGCAGACGACCCTGTGGGGCCTTGCTCGAACCTTTAGACCTAACGCCGATAAGTTACATTATGTAAAGTAATAAGGAATAGGTCAGGCAAAGCTCTCGATTGGCTCGCATGAGCAGACTAGGTTCCTATCCCCGTATGCCCCATCTATACGCCCTGTAGTCGGCCAATACTTGCCCTTCTGGCCGATTAACTCGCCTGGAATGAGCCCAGTAAAGGTTGAAGGAAACGCTCCGCGTTCACGGCTGTAACTGCGATCCCAGTTACTAGTGGCAATCGCGCCCACGGTATGAGGCGCATGGCGAAGCGCTGAATCTTCCACGGCTACCTTGCCTTCAGTTATCTCATCGATTTCAAACTTTATAGCAATCATTGCATCGATAAAGCGGTTCATTTCGAGAATATCTTCAGATTCAGTCGGTTCAATCATCAGTGTTCCAGGAACCGGGAATGACATCGTCGGTGCATGGAATCCGAAATCCATCAAACGCTTTGCAACATCATCAACTGTTACGCCACTGACTTTAGTAATCTCTCGTAAATCTAGGATGCATTCGTGTGCAACGAGTCCCTTTTCACCGGTGTAGAGAATTGGGAAGTAATTTTTGAGGCGATGAGCCATGTAATTTGCGCTCAAGATAGCGACCTCGGTTGCATGAGTGAGACCCGCTCCCCCCATAAGTCGAATGTAAGCCCATGAAATCGGCAAGATACTTGCTGATCCAAATGGTGCAGCTGAGATTGGACCAGGACCTGTTGCGGGTCCGGCCGTTGCATCGAGTGGATGGTTAGGTAGGAACGGTGCGAGGTGAGCACGAGCAATAACTGGACCAACGCCCGGTCCCCCACCACCATGTGGAATACAGAAAGTCTTATGGAGATTGAGGTGTGAAACATCTGCGCCAAATTTTCCAGGTTGCGCCAAACCAACAAGTGCATTGAGGTTCGCACCATCGACATATACCTGACCACCGGCGTTATGAACCGCTTCGCAGATCTGTGAGATTGCAGATTCAAAGACACCATGAGTTGAAGGGTAGGTAACCATGAGAGCCGCTAGTGCTCCTGCATGTTCAGCAATCTTTGCATTGATGTCATCGAGACTGACATTGCCCTGTTCATCACAAGCGATTACGACAACTTTCATTCCAGCCATTACTGCACTTGCAGCATTCGTTCCGTGAGCACTGGAAGGAATTAAGCAAATATTTCGAGATTGATCCCCACGTGAATCATGATAATTTCTAATTGCAAGAAGTCCGGCAAATTCTCCCTGACTACCAGCATTTGGTTGAAGTGAAACAGCGTCGTAACCGGTGATATCAACTAACCACTGCGAGAGCTGGGAAATCAACTTACGTGATCCGACACTTTGGTCAGCCGGTGCAAATGGATGCAGCGATGCAAATTCAGGCCATGTCACCGCTTCCATCTCGGTAACAGAATTCAACTTCATGGTGCAAGACCCTAAAGGAATCATTGTGCGATCAAGGGCCAAGTCACGATCGGATAGCGTGCGCAGATAACGCATCATCGAGGTTTCAGAGTGGTACGTGTTAAAGACCGGGTGCTTAAGGAATTCAGAGGTTCTCTTTACCGCCGGTGCAATACCGCTCCCCTGGGCCGATTTACCTTCGACTCCAAATACAGAGAGTATCTCCTTGAAAATAGCAGGAGTGATTGTTTCATCTAGAGAAATTCGTACATGGCTGGCATCAACGACACCTAAATTAATTCTTGATGCACGTGCCTTTACGTGAATCCCAGAGGCATCAGAGACCTTGATCGTCAGGGTGTCGAAGTAACTCTTATTCACCGCATCAACAACAGTGGCAAGCTGAGATGTAAAGTCCTGAATGCGAGATGCGATAGCTGTTAGACCCTTTGGCCCATGCCACATCGCATAGAAGGCGCTCATGTTTGCAAGCAGTACTTGTGCTGTACAAATATTGCTTGTCGCCTTGTCGCGTCGAATATGTTGTTCGCGTGTTTGTAGAGCTAAACGAAATGCTGGATTACCATGAGAATCAACGCTCTGTCCGATAAGTCGACCAGGAAGAGATCTCTCAAGACCTTCGCGTACTGCCATGAAACCGGCATGTGGTCCACCAAATCCCATAGGAACACCAAATCGCTGAGCGGAACCGATAGCGATATCAGCGCCCCACTCCCCTGGCGCTTTGAGAAGGGTCAGAGCAAGGAGATCGGTTGCCGCGATAAATAGTGCGTTCTTTGCATGAGCATCCTGTGCTGCCTTCGAGAAATCATTAATTGTTCCTGTTGTATCCGGATACTGAACAAGTACACCGAAGTAATCCAAACTTTGATCAATATTCAGGGTATCTACTTCTACAACTTCAATATCTAGCGGCTTTGCGCGAGTGATAACTACTGCCTTAGTTTGAGCATGAAGATTCTTGTCAATGAGAAATACTGAAGAGTCATCACTCTTGGAGTTACGTCGCGCAAGAGTCATCGCCTCGGCAGCGGCAGTTCCTTCATCAAGCATCGATGCGTTGGAAACTGCTAGTGCTGTCATCTCGCAAACAACAGTTTGGAATGCAAAGAGCGCTTCCAAGCGACCCTGTGAAATCTCGGGTTGATAAGGTGTGTATGCCGTGTACCAGGCAGGATTCTCAAGAACATTTCGCTTAACCACAGGTGGGGTGATAGTCCCGTAGTAACCGCCGCCAATAAGCGATGTGAAAACTTGATTCTCACTCGCCATTGCGCGAAGTTCAGCGATAACTTCGACTTCGCTCTTTGCGCTATCGAGAACCTCTGATAGCTTCTTCTCAATAACAATGTTTTCAGGAACAACATCGGCGATAAATTTCTTTAAATCTGAGTAACCGAGAACTGAGAGCATCTCATTCTCTTGGCTGAGAGATGGTCCAATATGACGATCTTCGAAGTTCTGATAATCGCTCATATCTCAATCCCCTCGTGAGCTCCGACTTGGAAGCGCTAGAGGGGAAATATATGAGTTTTAGGCGCCCTTCGCCTTTCGACGCAGCGAGAGCTCGTCGCTATTTTCAACACCTGTAGCTTCACCGTTAACTTCACCTTGAAGCGTTGCAAGCGATCCTTCAACCTCGTGCCAGACCTTGCCCACTGCAATTCCAAAGACACCTTGGCCGCCTGCAAGAAGGTCGATGATTTCATCAGGACTTGCACATTCATAGATTGATGCGCCGTCGCTCATGAGAGTAATTCGCTCTAGATCTGTCACTCCCCTATTTCGCAAGTGATCTACAGCGGTGCGAATATTTTGAAGGGAAACACCTGCATCGAGAAGTCGTTTAACAATCTTTAAAACCAAAATATCTCTAAAGCCGTAGAGACGAGCACTTCCAGATCCCGTTGCAGTACGAATTGAAGGTTCTACCAATCCGGTACGAGCCCAGTAATCAAGCTGTCGGTATGAAATGCCAGCGGCTGAGCATGCAGTAGCGCCGCGATATCCAATTTCAAATTCTTGATCTGTCACGAGAGGGGGCTCGCTTTCGTTGTGGGGTTGGCTAAAGGGTACGCCTGAGAGTCGAGAAAGTAGATGAGCGACACGAACATAACCTCTACTTGAGGTTGAGGCTTTTGAGCCCTACCCTGCAAAGTCTTCAGGGTTGATTCCATCGAGGAACTCTCTGAAGGCCTCTAGCTCCTGGTCCCCAGCGCCAGTCGCTCCACCTTCAGCAGCGCTCTGGGCCACCTGCTCTGGAATATCGATTCCAATCTCGTCGAGGAGATCGTTATCGATCAAGATATTTGTCTTTGTCCGAAGAGCTATCGCAATCGCATCTGATGGGCGTGCTGAAAGTGGCGGCAATACCCCTGTCTCATTGCGAAGGTGGAGTTCTGCAAAGAAGACTCCGTCGACGATTGAGGTGATGTGGACCGCCGTCAGGGTTGCATCGAGTCGATCGAGAAGATCGCGAATCAAATCGTGGGTAAGTGGACGCGCTGCTTCAAGTCCCTGTTGTGCAAAAGCTATCGATGTCGCCTCAACTGCCCCAACCCAGATGGGAAGGAATCGAGTCCCCTCAAGTTCCCTAAGTAACACGATTGGCTGATTGCTCGGCATCTCGATTCGAACTCCAACAACCTCGGCTGGAATAAACATCAGTTTAAAAACCGACTAGCGAGGACGATTGAGACCACCACGAACGAGAGCGGCATGAAGGCGTACAGATAGAGATGCGATCTCTTTCTGGACTTCCTCTGCGCGAGCCTTAGCTTCGCTGCTCTTCTGTCGGGTGAATGGAGTAATAACTTGTTCAATTAATCCGATCTCGCGATCTGCTGCAGATTTAAATGAACGTAAGTGGCGGGGTTCGATTCCAAAGCCAGCCATCTCTGCAACTGCCTTAGCAACAGCGAGGGCATCGCCGTCGTAGTGGCGTCCACGGATTTGGATGAGACCGAAAGATTCAAGCTCTACTAGCTGGCTATCTTCCAGAGATGAAGCTTTAAGAAGCTCTTCACGTGAAAGACGCATCTCTGACTGTTCTGCAAATGCCGCAGGAGCAAACTCGCCGTCGATTGTTGCAAGGCCGAGAGTTGGTCGAGGTGAGGCTGTTCCACCTTGTGGGGCTGGCTGAAGACCTCGGTCAAGTGCGTCTAGGTTCTCCTTGATTACCTTAAGTGGAAGGTATTGATCGCGCTGTGCAAGAAGGACATAACGGAGTCGGTCAAGATCGATTGTCGTAAATTTTCTATATCCAGATGGAGTGCGTTGAGGTTCTATGAGCCCTTCAGATTCTAGGAAGCGAATCTTCGAGATAGTGATATCGGGAAAATCTCCACGTAACTTTGTCAGAACTTCACCGATACTTAAATAGGCTCTCGCTGGAACGCTCAACTTACTTCTCCCCCGCTGAATCAGCTGTCTTTACAGCTGTGATGAATAAAAGGTGATACTTGCCAATCTGAATCTCGTCGCCTGCGACTAACTTCTTCTCAGTGATGGAATCGTTATTGATATAGGAGCCATTGAGACTTCCCGAATCCTTAAATGTAAAGCTAAGCGTTGCACCATCAGTAGATGGTTCAATCACTGCATGTTTTCTTGAGACTGTTACATCATCGAGAAAGATTGCGCTCTCAGGAGATCTTCCAATTGTTACCCCTTCAGAGGTAATCAAGAATCGCGCTCCTTTTTGTGGACCACGATGGATGATGACCATCGCTGATTTTCCATCTGAAGAGAGCGCACTTTCTACGATCTCTCGCTCTTGCTCTGTTGCTTGGGCGAGAAAGTCTTGGATTAAGCCGGCTGGGGAATCGCCAACTACCGATCTGAGGCCGAGATGAAGGGTGCTTGTGAGTTCATTCTGTGAATCTGGCTTAGCCATGAACTACCCCCTTCTACGTCAACTTAAGGGTGACACTAGAGAGTTGGTGGAGAGAAATCAAGCCGGCCTTTACGCAGTAATTGACCCATATTCCGCGGAAGTGAGGAGTCCCCCAGGGGTAGCTTCGACCTGTATCTCCACTAACCATCCATTACCGTAAGGATCAGAGTTGATGAGTTCAGGGTTCTGAGTAAGTGAATCGTTAATTGCAACTACAACACCAGAAACTGGCGCAAAAATTTCGGAGACGCTCTTCGTTGATTCAACTTCACCACAGACTGAATCTGCAACAACTTTTTCGCCGACCTTCGGCATTTGAACGTAGACAATATCTCCGAGTGCGCCTTGTGCGTAGTCAGTGATTCCCATTCGGAAGGTGAGAGCCGCACTTGCTGGCGCTACCCACTCATGCTCTTTTGTATATTGCAGATCTGAAGGGATATTGGACATCTCTACTCACTCCTCATAGCTACGAGCTCTCAATTATTCTGCTCGAAGAAGGCACCCTAATGCTTCGAAGCCCTGTTTGGAAATATCCGAGGGCCGTTGCGCAGTAGAGACCGACTCCCCAGATAGCAAATGCCCAACCGAAGATAAAGGCGAGCGTTCCATACCAGCTATCGCTGAGTGCAAGTAGTAAGAATGGGAAGGCATAGAGAAGATTGAATGTGGCTGCCTTTCCTAGGTATGTAACCGTTAGTGGAGGTTGACCCTTTAGCTGTAGAACGAGTGCAAGTACCGCCATCAGAAGATCGCGTGCAACCAAGATTGCGATCAGCCACAGTGGAACTGCTTCACGTAGATAGAGAACAACCAAGGTCGCAGCTATATAAAGGCGATCGATTGTTGGATCTGCGATCTCGCCAAATTTACTCTCTTGGTTAAGAGCTCGAGCTAATTTTCCATCAAAGTAATCGGTCGCTCCCCCGATTGCGAGAACCAGAATGGCCCAACCATCTTGAGTTCCAGATTGTGCAAGCCAGATGAAGAGCGGGATTCCAAGGAAACGTAGAAAGGTCAGCGCATTAGGAATCGTCAACACGATTACTACTCCTTATCTCGTTCTTTCACTCGGATAGCCACCTGGACAGGAGTTCCTGGGAACTTGAACTCTTCTCGGAGGCGGCGCTCGATAAATCTACGGTAAGAAGCCTCAATCCAGCCTGATGAGAAGACGACAAACTTCGGTGGCGCGATTCCAGCTTGAGTCGCGTAGTACACCTTCGGTTGCTTTCCGCCACGAACAGGCGGTGGGGTTGCACCAATAAGGGCGCCCAGGAATGAGTTGAGTTTCGATGTCGGAACTCTTCGCTCCCAAGAATCAATCGCTGTTCGAAGAGCTGGAGCTAGACGATCTCTATGCCATCCAGTCTTCGCTGCCACGTTAACGATCTGGGCCCACTCCACTTGATCAAGGTGGCGTTCAATCTCTTTATCCAATTGAGTGCGTCGATCTTCATCAACGAGATCCCATTTATTCATAACGATAACCATCGCCTTACCAGCTTCTTCAACCATGGTAATGATTCGCAGATCTTGTTCCGAGATTGGCACCGAAGCGTCCAGCACCACTACTGCGCATTCACAACGTTCTAGCGCCGTCTGTGTTCTCAAAGTTGCGTAATAATCAGTACCACTTGCCTGATTGGCGCGCTTCTTCAGCCCTGCTGTATCTACAAAGCGCCAGATACTTCCGCCAAATTCGATTAATTCATCGATGGGATCTCGGGTTGTACCCGCAACATCATCAACAATCGAGCGACTCTCGCCAGCTAGAGCATTGAAGAGTGAAGATTTACCAACATTTGGTCGACCAATAAGTGCAATTCTGCGATAACCATCCTGTACCTGCGCACCGCCAACTTCAGGGAGATCTTTGACAATTGCATCAAGCAAATCTCCGCTGCCTCTTCCGTGAAGTGCAGAAACAAAGTGAGGCTCACCTAAGCCTATATTCCAGAGCGCATGCGCATCTGACTCATCGTTATCGCCATCAACTTTATTAGCAACAAGAATCGTTGGCTTCTTCGCTTTACGAAGTTCTTGAACTAGAACATCATCTTCATCAAGTGCACCCACTTGAGCATCTACAACGAAACAGAGAACATCAGCTTCTTGCATTGCTAGTTCTGCACCCGCACTTACTTGTACCGAAATTCCATCAGGCTTAGATTCCCAACCACCAGTATCCATAATGATGAAACGACGGCCGCCCCATTCGCATTCATATTGAACGCGATCGCGAGTGACGCCAGGTGTATCTTCAACAATCGCTTCTCGACGACCGATAAATCTATTAATGAGAGTTGATTTTCCAACATTAGGGCGACCTAGAATTGCAACAATTGGAAGTCCTAGCAGCGATCGTTGTGAAAGAATCTCCCAGATTCGCTCAACCGTCTCTTCTAAATTGAGCTCTGTCGAATCGATATGCACCGCATCTGTTGCCATCGCAAGAGGTGAGAATGTGCGAGTTGAATCTATTTCATCGCGGCTGGCAAGTGATTGTTCGACAGCTTCAACACCACGAGAATCATCCTTCTGCTCAGCATCTCGACGCACAGCGCGTGCTGAGATATCGGCAGTCAGATAAACCTTTAGAGCAGCATCCGGACAGACAACTGTTCCGATATCGCGACCTTCAACAACGATTCCACGATCTGCCTTAGCAATGATTTTTCGCTGGAGATCTAATAACTCGGCTCTGATTTCTGGCAGGGCGCTTATCTTTGAAACGTGATCGGTGACCTCATTGCTTCTGATCTCCGCCGAAACATTCTTATCGCCGACAAAAATTTGTGGATCTCTAGGATTCGAATTGAAGGAGATCGGAGAATCAATAACCGCCGAGATAATATCTTTCGGATTTTCACTCTTTATCGATAAAGCAATGTATGTAATTGCTCGGTAGAGAGCACCGGTATCCAAGTAACTCCACCCGGCGCGGATTGCAATATTTTTAGATGTGCTGGATTTGCCAGAGCCACTTGGGCCATCTAAAGCAACAACAATCATCTCTACAGCCCATCGTTTAGTTGGTGCATTCTATTGCGTGGAGCGTGATAACTGTGAATTACCCGCGTGGAGTATGAACGCTCCAACCTGCACTTGATAGATGCTCCGCTAATTTCTTTGCATCAGATGAACTTAAGGCGAGCGTGATTAAGCCAGTCTCTTGACCAGGCGAGTGTTCGATTGAGAGATCTTCAACGTTTACCTCTGCCTTTGCACATTCATTGAAGATTGCAGCTAATTGACCAGGTTTATCTTCAATCACGATTGGAAGATATGTGTATTCACGTACTTTGCCGCCATGCTTTCCAGGGATCGCAGAACGTCCTTGGACACCATCTGCAATAACTTTCTCAACCGCGCTCTCATCTGAAAGATGATCAAGTAAAGAAGATAGATCCTTGGAGAAGCTTCGCAAGAGAGGCTCAATTGCCGCAGCGTTAGCCGAGATAATTTCTCGCCAGAGCTTTGGATCGGAAGCCGCAATTCGAGTTGTATCTCGGAGTCCAGAGCCTGCCAAAGTCAGCCAGCTCTCAGGCTTGCCCCCCAATTGCTTCGCCAGAATTGAGGCGATTATCTGAGGAAGGTGTGAGATTAAGGCGACCGCTTTATCGTGTTCATCTGATGGAAGATCGATGGAATCTGCGCCAAGAGTTGAAATCAACTCTCGCCCCATCGCCAGAACGTCGCCATCTACTTCTTGCGAATCGATAATCCAGGTCCGGCCTTCAAAGAGATCTGATCGAGCTGACTCTGCTCCCCCAACTTCTCGACCAGCCATTGGGTGGGTAGGAAGGAAACGAGAGGGTTGAAGTCGTGAAGTTGTTACCTCAACCTTAGGTTTAGCCTTTACAGATGCTACATCTATAAAGCCGCCAGTGAAGTTTGCGCCTTCAAGGCCAACTATTACCGATCTGAAGGCTGAAATCGGAACAGCGGAGATAACTAGATCTGCAAGGAAGGGTTTGCTCATAATTGGACCTACCAACTCTTGTGCCAGCCCTTGAGCGCGAGAATCGGAGTCGACCATACGTACTTCTACTCCATTTGCAGCTAGCGCCAGCCCAATCGATGTTCCAATGAGGCCAGAACCGTGGATCTCAACCTTGGAAAAGGTAGTAAGTGGGGTCATAATCTGCGCTCTTACTGAGCGATATCTCGACGCAGCGCCTTAGCGCCATGAAGGTAGATATGAGAGATCTGAGCAACCGATAAATCGCTCTCAACATGGGCCATAAGTCGGATTGTGCGCTCGAGAGCGCCAGGCACATCAATCTCCACCGCGCAGATTAGTGGCACTGATTGAAAGCCGACCTCACGGGCAAAACCTGCCGGAAAGGCTGCATCGAGATCAGGGCTAGCTGTAAAGAGAACCGAGATGAAGTCACTTGGGGTAAGACCATTGCCTTGAAGGATCTCGGTCAGGAGCTCCTTGACCCCAGCAGCGATTGCCTGAGGTGAATTAGCTTCTACCTGGGTAGCTCCACGGATCGCTCGGACTGACATTGGGAAATCATACAGGGTGAGCTCATCTCCCCGTTGGAAGGCTATATGTTTTTAACGACTTATATATAAATCTGCAAACATCAAATCTTGCAATCGAGAATTTGCACTGTTGATCCATCATCTCCTGCATCTAGATCTGGAATATTGATTTATCTACTTTTGCGGGGTGGTTTTGAGCGTCAGAATATCGATAAATAGGCAATTGAGAGAGGTACAATAACTTGTATCTTTTAATCGATAAAGAGTTTTATCTACATAATATCTATTTAACCTTTTATATTTAAAGTGGTTTGCAGGCTTATTAATTCACCGCTATTGAGATCTCGCCATCTCCCCTCGAGCGTTTCGCCCAAGGAGATAGGTCCGAACTTAGTTCTGATCAATCGCAAGACCTCGACATCGACAGCCTCCATCAACCGTCGGATGATGTGGTAACGACCCTCGTGGATCGTGACCTCAATCCACTGAGGAGATAGGTGCTTAAAGTCTAAAACTCTACCCATTCCATCTTCGAGCTCGACCCCTTTGAGCAGGACCTTCTCAACCCCAGTTGGAAGCTTTCCATCAAATTCAATGATGTAGGTCTTCTCCAGCCCATAGGAGGGGTGGGTAGCTCTAAAGGTTAAATCTCCATCATTTGTCAGCAGAATGAGCCCCTCAGAATCCTTATCAAGGCGCCCAACATGGAATAGTCGCTCAGTCCTGAGGTCGATAAAGTCGGCTAGAGATGGGCGACCCTCGGGGTCGAACATAGTTGACAGAACGCCTCGTGGCTTATGAAGTGCAAGGTAAGTCTTAGACAATGAGCGCTTTATTGTCTCACCATCAACGGCTATCTTCACCTTGTCGGGGTCGAACTTCGCTCCAAGCTCTCTGATCTGATGGCCATCGACTGTCACTCGACCATCCATGATTAGTTCGTCGGCGCCACGGCGGCTAGTGATTCCCGCGTCGGCAATTATCTTATTTAGGCGCATCTCGGCCATGTGGCTATCCATTCTCGACAGTCAACTCCCCCAAAGTACGCTCAGATAGCGAGTAGGGGCGGTGGTGAGGAGAGTCTAAGTCGTAACTTAGTCAGTTAGCGAATCGAGGATCTCATCGAGGGCATCGAGATCAGGCAGATGAGGGGCAAGAGGTGGCAGATCTGTAAGGGCATTGAGGCCCAGGCGTTCAAGGAAGTAGCTGGTGGTCTTGTAGAGGATCGCTCCTGTCTCATTCTCAACCCCATACTCTTCTACGAGACCACGAGTAATGAGGGTCTTCATAACCGCCTCAACATTTACCCCGCGGATCGCTGAGACGCGGGCGCGAGAGACAGGCTGGCGATAGGCGATGACGGCGAGGGTCTCGAGAGCGGCCTGAGTCAGTCGATTCTGTTGACCGTCTAGGACGAACTTCTCCACGACCGCTGAACAATCCGGATTGCTGTAGAAGCGCCAGCCCCCATTGATAGCCTTTAAGGTAAAGCCACGATCTTCATAACTTGGAACTAAGAATTCAAGGGCGTCGACTACCTGGTCGACGGTGACCTCGAGAACCGATGCCAGAGTGAGTTCAGTAACCGGTTCATCCACGACCATCAAGATCGCCTCTATGGCGCGGGCTAGAGCTGCAGGGTCGAAGAGATGTGCCAGCTGATCTGTGGCTGCGCCCTCTACGTCGGGAGTCTCTACTTCTGGATTAGACATTCTTGCCCTCTTCTGTCTCATTTTCTGGGGTTACTGGGATATCAAACTCGTCGGTCGCGAGAATCTCGCCCTCATCAGAGCCTATCCAGCTGATCTGGAGCTCGCCAAGGGCGACAACCTGCTCAAAGCGTAAGGCGCCCTGGCGATACAGATCGAGCAGGGCCAAGAATCGAGCGACCACAACCAAGGTCGAATCCGCCCCTTGGACAAGGTTTCTAAAGGAGAGGACCTTTGACCCGCGGAGAGCATCGACCACCAGCCTGGACTCCTCGGCCACGCTCACCAGGGCGCTATGAAGGTGCTCTACCGCAACGACCGGCGGTGACTTCGGGGTCAGAACCCGTTCTGCGATCGCGGCAAAGCGAGCAGCCCCGACCCCAATCAAGACCTCAGGCAGAAGAGCGGCCAGCGCTGGATCGAGAGCTACCACGCGTGGGAATGATTTATCGGCCGCCAAGATTCGCTCCTGGAATTCGGCTGCAATCTCCTTAAAGGCGCGATACTGGAGCAGGCGTGCAAAGAGAATATCTCGAGCCTCGAGAATGGCGAGGTCTTCCTCATCCTCAATCTCACCACTAGGCAGGAGCCTTGCCGCCTTGAGGTCGAGAAGGGTCGCCGCAATTACGAGGAACTCAGTTGCTTGATCGAGCATCCAGCCCTCGCCGGACTCTTCCAAGCGACGGATAAATGAGATGAACTCATCGGTTACCAGGCTTAGGGAGACCTCAGTAATATCGAGCTTATGGCGAGAGATGAGCTGTAATAGCAGGTCAAAGGGGCCATCAAAGTTTGTGAGGTGGACGTTAAATCCCTTTTCAGGCGCGCTCTCGACAGGGTTCTCCCCCAGAGCTACTCCGACATTTTCCACCTGCGAACAGTAACTCCTTACTTGCAGAAGGCTGCGCATTACGCGTAGAGTCGGCAGAAGACGAAAAGAGGTTTCTCGCTTGAACGCTAAATCGACATTTGACGATGATGTTGCCACCACTGCCAGCCTCCTCGGTATCAAGCAACGAAACTTCCCGATTCCCGCCCCCATCACTGAACATGGCGATGCGAAGATCATCTCTATCTTCAATCAGAAGGGTGGAGTCGGTAAGACGACTTCAACAATCAATCTCGGCGCAGCCCTTGCTGAACTTGGTCGCCGCGTATTGCTCGTAGATTTCGATCCACAAGGTGGACTTTCACTCGGCCTTGGCGTTAACGCACATAGCCTTCCACTTGAGAACACTGTCTACTACGCACTCATGACACCAGATGCGAATATCGATGAGATTGTTTTGAAGTCCTCGGTTGCCAATCTTGATTTCTTGCCAGCAAACAGAGATCTCGGTACTGCAGAGACAACTCTTGGAGCTGAGATCGGTGGGCAACAATATTTAAAACGCGCTCTTGGAAGACTTCGCTCCGAGTATGACGTCATCTTGATTGATTGCCAGCCAACAATGGGTCAATTAACGATTAACGCACTTGTTGCATCAGATGAAGTTATCGTTCCTCTGCAATGCGAATACTTTGCACTGCACGGATTCATCGAACTTAAGGGCAATATCGATAAGGTCCGCAGTTTCCTAAACCCAGATTTGAAGCTCGTAGGAATCTTGGCAACTATGTATGACCGCAAGACTCTTCACAACCGTGAAGTTCTCTCTGCGATTCTCGAGAAGTACCCAGAAGATGTCTTTGAAACAATCATTGCCAAAACTATCCGCTTCTCTGAAACTACTGTGGCCGGTGAACCAATCACTGCCTACGCATCATCTTCAGGTGGAGCGCAGTCATATCGACGACTTGCACGCGAATTAATAGCACGAGGAGGGGCACGATGAGTAAGAGAGCCAGCCTGCCGGGAGCAGATGAACTTTTCCGCGCAAATACACCTGCACTGAGCGCGGTGCGTGAAGTTGCTCAACCACCAGCTCAACCTGCACCCGCCACATCTCCTGCAATTGGTACCTCTGCTCCCAAGAGCAAGAAGGGCGTTCGCACTATCTCTCGTCGTAGAGTTACGGCTGCTGAGAAATCTCCATCAGGACGCGAGCTTCATGAGGAGAAGATCACTGTGTACCTATCAACTGATGAACTCTTCGATCTCGATCAAGCGCGTTTGATGCTTCGTGGAGATTTAGGACTCGCAGTTGATCGCGGTCGCATTGTTCGCGAATCTATAGCGGTAATCATCGCCGATCTTGAAGCTAAGGGCGACCAGAGCATTCTCGCTCGTCGCCTCCGCGGAATCTAAAACTCTTACTTTCTAGCGCGCTCTTGGGTGCGCTGAACTATAGCTCTCACGAACTTTATCGATTGTAATGAGCGTGTAAATCTGCGTCGTTGTTACAGAGCTATGACCAAGTAACTCTTGCACCACTCTGATATCTGCTCCCCCATCTAAAAGATGAGTTGCATACGAGTGGCGAAAGACGTGTGGAGAGACTTTTCCCAAGAGTTTGGTAGCTACTGCTGCATCGAGAACAATCTGCCAGGCGCTCTGTCTAGATAGCCGCCCACCGCGAGAGTTTAAGAAGAGCGCAGTGTTTGCCTTAGAACTCTTCTCAACAATTCCCGGACGTGTACGCACGAGGTAATCATCGAGTGCAGTAATTGCGAATCTGCCCAGAGGAACAAACCTCTCCTTCGAGCCCTTTCCCTTTAACTTCAGTACGGAAACTTCATCGCTGCCCACCTTCGACAGTGAAAGGTCGGGCAGGTTGATGCCAACGATCTCACTGACTCGAGCTCCTGTTGAGTAAAGGAGTTCGAGAATTGCGAAGTTCCGTGGCGACATTAAATCGCCATCTCGCTTTGCGCTCTCAATAAGTTTCGTCATCTCATCGATACTTAGAGCTTTGGGTAACTTACGCGGTAATTTATGAGCAATAGATTCAAGCATTGGGTTATCTATCGAACTCTCAATACTGCAGTATTTATAGAAACCTTTAAGAGAACTCATTACTCGGTTCAGGCTCGAAAGCGAGAGCCCCTCTTGCTTAAGGGAAACCTCAAAACTAATTACATCTGCGGCAGTAAGTGAATCAAAATTCAATCTCTGGGAGCTAAGAAAGACAGCAAATTTTGATAGATCTCTCTGATAGGAGACCAAAGTGTTCTCAGCCAATCCGCGCTCAATGCGCAAGTGGTTGAGGTAATTGCTCTTGGCAGTCTCGAAGTTCACCAATTAATTTCTTGAAGCTACACTCGTGAAGCAAGCGCTGCCGCGATCAACCCAACAAAGAGTGGATGTGGGCGCGTTGGACGAGAACGAAGTTCTGGGTGAGCCTGTGTACCTACATAATATGGATGCACTTCACGAGATAGTTCAACAAATTCCACAAGGTCTCTATCTTTGAAGATTCCTGAGAATGTAAGACCTGCAGCAGAGATCTGATCGCGATACTTATTATTTACTTCGTAGCGATGGCGGTGACGTTCTGAAATCTCTGTCTGGCCATAGACACCAGCAACGATAGATCCTGGTGTGAGCGTGGCTTTATAGAGACCGAGTCTCATAGATCCGCCCATATCCCCCTGTCCCGCAACAATATTCTTCTGATCATCCATAGTTGCAATGACATGAGTTCCGCTATCTGGAGTGAACTCTGCAGAGTTTGCATCCTTAATTCCAGCTAGATTACGAGCCGCCTCAATGACCATGCACTGCAACCCTAAACAGAGTCCTAGAGTTGGAATTTTATTCTCGCGGGCAAACTTAAGTGCACCCAACTTGCCTTCGATTCCACGAATTCCAAATCCGCCAGGAACACAGATTGCATCAACTTCACCAAGTGCAGCCTTTGCGCCTTGCGGTGTTTCACAATTATCACTCGGTACCCAGACAAGTTCGACTTTGGCATCGTTTGCAAATCCCCCAGCGCGTAGCGCTTCTGATACTGAGAGGTAGGCATCCGGTAAATCAATGTACTTTCCTACGAGTGCAACCTTTACATGATGTTTTGGGGAGTGAACCTTCTTGAGTAAGTCATCCCATTCGCCCCATTTAACTTCGTGCCCGCCTAGCGAAAGGCGACGTACGATATACGAATCTAACCCCTCGCTAAAGAGAACCTTTGGAATGTCATAGATTGATGGGGCGTCGACCGCAGCAACAACGGCTTCGACATCCACATCGCACATCAGAGAGATCTTCTTCTTTATTCCTTCAGGAATCGGGCGATCGCAACGAAGTACCACTGCATCAGGTGCTATACCGATACTGCGAAGGGCAGCGATACTGTGCTGTGTTGGCTTCGTCTTCAACTCACCGGATGGACCGATATAAGGGACTAGTGAAATATGGAGGTAGAAGACATTGTCACGGCCAACTTCTTGGCGCAATTGACGTGCAGCTTCTAAGAATGGTTGAGACTCAATATCGCCTACAGTCCCGCCGATTTCAGTGATTACTACATCGACTTCATTGGAGTCATTAGCGAGCATGCGCTCTTTAATCTCATTGGTGATATGTGGAATCACCTGAACGGTCTCACCAAGATACTCGCCACGACGTTCTCGAGCGATAACCCGTGAATAAATCTGACCAGTTGTTACATTTGCAGAACCTTCGAGATTGCGATCTAGAAATCTCTCATAGTGCCCGATATCGAGATCCGTCTCAGCTCCATCATCGGTAACAAAGACTTCGCCATGTTGAAATGGATTCATAGTGCCGGGATCTACGTTGAGATATGGATCGAGCTTCTGCATCGTGACGCGAATACCTCGGGCCACGAGAAGTCTTCCGAGAGATGAGGCTGTGAGCCCCTTACCTAAACTTGAGGCGACTCCGCCTGTTACGAAAATATGCTTGGTCACATGCGGCTGGCTCATGGAAGACCAACCTATCACCGAAATTGACCTTACCCTCGCAGCGCCAGTAGTTCTGCCGCGTGTTCTCGCGCACTCGAGGACTCTTCAAGCCCAGCAAGCATTCGAGCGATCTCTTCGATTCGCTCGGCACTTTCAAGCTTCGAGACTCCAGATGCCACAACAGAACCGTCGCTACTCTTCTTGACGACAAAATGGGTATCGGCCCACGCAGCAACCTGAGGCAGGTGAGTCACGACAATCACTTGGGAGTTCTTTGAAAGTTCGTGCAGCCTCTTGCCAACTTCAATCGCTGCTTTTCCACCAACGCCAGCATCTACTTCATCGAAGATATATGTGCCGACAGGATGGCTCTTTGCAATAACAACTTCAAGTGCCAGCATGATGCGTGACATTTCTCCGCCAGAAGCGCCCTTACCTAAAGCGATCTTCGGTCCATCGTTATGTGCCTGAATCATCATCGACACTTCATCGCACCCTAATTGAGTGAAATCACTCTCTTTGAGGGCTCCTGAATAATCTGCACTCTTTACCTCTGCGAAGAATCGAGTGTGAGGCATTGATAGCGCCTGTATCTCGTTAGTTACTGAGGCAGAGAGAACCTTTGCAGCTTTTGCGCGTTCTGCAGAAAGCGACTTTGCGCTCTTGAGAAGTAGTGATTTGAGCTCGGAGAGTTCCCGCTCTAACTCTGCGATTCGATCATCGCCACCTTCAAGATCGGCGATTGATTCACGCCCAGTTTTAGCCTTGGTGGCTAGCGCAATAAGGGCATCATCACCGATTAAATCCTTAGACCATCTCTTAATGAATGAGTGGAGCTCAGCTTTTCGATTTTGTAGTGAATCCAGTCGAACGGGATCGGCTTCGAGCGAAGTTAAGTAACTCGCAAGATCAGTCGTTGCATCATCAAGGATGAATGTTGCTTCAGATACTCGGTCTGAAATCTCTTCAAGTCGTGAATCTTTAGATTTTGCTAAATCCAGTGCTCGACGTGCGGCATGGAGGAGATTGAGAGCACCGCCATCTTCGGCGTTGAGAGAGTCTGTCGCAGTTGAGCTCGCAATACGTAAATCTTCAACACTAGAAAGTCTATTAATCTCATCCTCGGTGGCAGCGCATTCACCGCGTACCGCTTTCAAAGTTGCCCAGGCTGCAATAAATTCCTTTAACTCGGCAATCTCTCCATCGCGTTTATTGGCTGATGATTTCATCGTTGCAATACGCGACTTTAAATCAAGGTATGACTCGTAATGAACACGATAACCATCGAGTGATTTCGCAAGAGGTGCTCCCCCAAATCGATCCAGTAGTTCACGTTGGCGCGCTGGCTTAACGATCTGTGAATTAGCGGATTGACCGTGAATCTCAATTAAAGAGTCAGAGAGAGTTGAGAGCGTTGAAGCGGAAACTGTTGCTCCCCCACAAATTGCCTTGCTCTTTCCATCGGCGTTGACTGTGCGAGTAATGATTAACGAACTATCTTCAATGACCGCGCCAAAATCTTCCAACTCGGTCTGCAAATTTTTAGGAACGGAGAAAGTTGCAGTAGCAACGAGGCGATCAGAGCCATGTCGAACAAGTGCGCTATCGCTCTTACCGCCCAAAACGAGTGCAAGAGCGGTCAATATCATCGTCTTGCCAGCGCCGGTTTCACCAGTGAGGACATTTAGCCCAGAGCCAAGTTCCAACTCTGATTGGTCAATGATTCCGAGATTACGGATTGAAATCTCTTCTAGGTAAGAACGATCACTCACCGCGCCAACCTTCAACGGGAAGTTTGAACTTTGCTACTAGTCGATCGGTGAAGAGGGTCGAAGATACGTGGGATAACTTAATTGTCTGCTCATCGCGAGTAATGATGACGCGATCCCCTGCCTTAAGCGGAATCTTTCGCAGAGCATCTGCTGAAAGAAGCGCTTCGCTGGATTCAACGGTAACGATAATCTCTGACTTTGGTGAGACAACCATCGGTCTCGAAAAGAGAGCATGTGCTGAAATCGGAAGCAGAACTAGCGCCTCAATCTCTGGCCAGAGAACTGGTCCGCCTGCGCTAAATGCGTAAGCGGTAGAACCTGTCGGTGTTGAGCAGATAACCCCGTCACAACCCCAATGCGAAAGGGGGCGACGATCGATCTCAACGAAGAGTTCAACCATAGTTGTTCCATCGCGTTCGACAGTAACCTCATTGAGAGCCCATCCACGTGAAATCTCTTTCCCACCGCGTTCAAGTGCAAATTTAAGAACCATACGATTTTCAATGACATAACTCTTATGAATGATGGAATCAGCTATCGCTTGAATACTTTGTCGATCAACTTCAGCGAGGAAACCTACCTGGCCGAGATTGATACCTAACAGAGGAATATTTCTCGAGAGCGTAACTTCAGCTGCGCGGAGGATTGTTCCATCGCCACCTAGAACAACGGCTATCTCTATATCTGGAAGATCTTCTACAGATACCTTCTTAATTCCCTCGATTGAGACATCAGAGATTGTGTAGAGCGAGAAGCCTGCTGAAAAGAGAAGTGGTGCCAACTCTCGCGCTGCGGCAATCGCTTCAGGGCGAGATGGATTAACAAGAAATGCACAACTTCTAATACTCATTATGCAGGCCCCATCTCAATTGCGAGGTCGAGTGCTGCTTCATCGATTGCAGGTGCGCCCCTTCGTAACCAAAGGAAGTACTCAACATTTCCGGCCGGTCCAGGTAGCGGGCTCGCTGCAATTCCCATAGTCCCGAGTCCAACATCGTATGCAGACTCTGCGACATCGAGAACCGCTGCGCGGCGTAGCGCGGGATCGCGAACGACTCCGCCTGCTCCTAGCTTTTCGCGCCCTACCTCAAATTGAGGTTTTACCATCAGAACAAAATCCGCGTTCGGCTTAGAAACTGCTGCTAGCGCAGGAAGAACTAACGAGAGTGAGATGAATGAGAGATCTGCAACGACGAGATCTATATCTTCTCCAACCTGATCTCCCGTTAAATGTCGAATATTTGTGCGATCCAGAATTTTTACACGCTCATCTTGGCGAAGTTCCCAGGCGAGTTGTCCATATCCAACATCGACAGCGACAACGAGCTGAGCTCCCCTGCGCAGAAGAACATCGGTGAAACCACCAGTGGACGCACCCGCATCGAGACATTTCTTTCCTTCAACAACTACACCTGTAAATGAATCCAGGGCTCCAGCTAACTTATGTCCCCCACGAGAGACAAAGTCATCTCGATCTCCTTGCAGAACTATCGAAGTCTCCGCATCAACTTGCGAAGCTGGCTTCGTTGCCGGAATTCCATTTACCAAGACCGAACGCGACTCGATTAAATCGGCAGCATGTTCCCGCGAACGAGCGAGCTCGCGTCGCACCAACTCTGCATCTAATCGTGTCTTCATTGTTATCTCTTAAAGGTTATCGATCTCTTTAAGTGAGCTCTGCAATTTCTCGTGGAGCGCTTCAAATCGAGCTGAGTGTTCTGAGAGATCACTGGCATCGATATCTTCGAGTTCAACGCGTACCTCTTGTACGAGATTTAGATCTTCTTCATTCATCGCCTTACCGACTTTCCTTTAGCGCTCTTACTTGTACTTTTAATGGGAGAAGTTTTCTTTACGGCAGACTTCTTGGCGGGAGATTTCTTGCCGGAAGAATTCTTAAGCGCCTTGACCTCAGCAGCCAAGGCATCAAACTCTTCGCGCTTTACAAAGCCCATCTTCAGTACGGCGCTCTCAACTTCTTCGTGAATTTTCCCCTTAACGGAATCAGCGCTCTCCTTAGCCCAATCATTGAGAGCGGCTCCAATTTCGGCAGGCGTGCGTTCACCCTCAGCGAGCTTCTGTACATAGCCCTTGAGCGTTGAAAAAATCTCAGACGGTTGCGTTTTAGCCATACCCCTAGAGTATCCATTGAGAGCGGATTGGGCCTCTTTCGCGCTAGATACGGGAAATTTCAGCTGCCTCAATCTGCCAGCGACTTGCAACCCCATTGGGCGCCTGCCAGAAGCGGCGATGTACTGAACCCGAAATCTCAATCCACTCATCACTTTTGAGAGATAGAGCGATCTTTCTGCTCTTTGCACTCCATGCGCCTACATCCAGGGTATCTACTCCCTCACGTTCGCTCCGAGTAATGATGACGCGGAATTCAACGACCTTATCTCCACTTGGAAGTTCTTTTGTGGTCGCCGGCGCCGATACGCGACCTCGAATTAATAAATCATTGAGCGAGTAATCAACCTCTGCAACATCTTGATCTACCTTAACTTTCTTTGCTGTGCCCATAACCATCTCCTTAACCTAGTTAAGGGCGTGATGATTCGGTACGGCTCAGACAGAGATGGCGAAGGGAGAGATCGCTTGTGGATTACTGAAGAGTTGCTCGCTCCTGTGCATCAGTCATCTCATCAACATCAAGATCGGAACATCTAGCGAACCACTCGCGTGCCTCATCTTTGCGATTGGCAGCCTCTAGAGCATCTGCATATGCGTAACGTAGACGCAGCGCCCATTCATCTGTCTCATTCTTAAGTTCTTTACATTGAAGTGTGACAACTGCTGCATCAAATTCGCCTAGGTCGCGACGAGCACCCGATGCAACGATTCGCATCTCAATCTCTTCAGCTTTCTCTAGACGATTCACCTCTGCGGAACCAGCCAAATTCAGGGCTTTTAGAGGGTTGCCAAGACCACGTTCGCAATCGGCCATCACTGGCCACATTGATACATCGCCAGAAATTCTATTTGCGGCACGTAACTCTTTCAGTGCAATCTCGTAATGTCCGGCGCGATAGGCGGCATATCCAGCAGTCTCGCGAACGACCGCTAAGCGACCTGCGTGATGCGCTGCAGCAACTGCATGTTTATGAGAAAGTTCTGGATCAACATCCATATAGAGATTGACGCAAACCATATGGCGGGCAACAACCTTTGCATTCTCTGCAGATAAACTTAAAAGTTCTGCGCGAACACTCTTCTCTAGCTCTTCACCGGTGACATCTTCTGGAATATCTGGCTCAAAGATTCTTGGGCGAATTCTCGATTGATCCCGCTCTTGAGGAGCAGGACGAAACCCGCGTGGATCGCTGACTTCGCGACCTTGAGAGACTTGACGGGTAGCTCCTGCGCGATCTGTTCTGCCACCACGAGCTGGGCGTTCATCCCGTGATGAGGATGAAGGGCGTGATGAGGATGGGCGACCGGTAGACGGTTTGCCAGATGATGCTCTCCCGCTATTACTACGTGGACGCTCTTCCATTTTTTCACTCCGATTTGTTAAGGTAATTTTAACTTCTTTTTCATCAACATACTTAAATATTCAGAGTTTAAATTCCGAGAATTTAAATATTGAGAAATAAAAAAGGGGCGCTTATAAATAAGCGCCCCTTTTTATAAAAGAAGTCCGGCAACGTTCTACTCTCCCACAAGGTCACCCGTGCAGTACCATCGACGCTGAGAGGCTTAACTTCCGGGTTCGGAATGGGACCGGGTGTTTCCCTCTCGCTATGGTTGCCGAAACGCTATTGAGTTTTGGACATGAACTCACGAAAGTTCTAAATCAGAATTAATCTGATCTTACGATCAGCTGAAATCTCGAAAGAGTATTCAGCCATCGAATATGTTCGTGGTTCTCGACCGTATCTCGAGAACCACACAGTGGACGCGTAGCAACTTTGTAGTTAAATCCTCGGCCTATTAGTAGTGGTCAGCTCCAAGTCTTACGACTCTTCCACTTCCACCCTATCAACCCAGTAGTCTCCTGGGGGCCTTACTTGGTAAACCAATGAGAAACCTAATCTTGAAGCGAGCTTCCCGCTTAGATGCTTTCAGCGGTTATC
>JBIICC010000045.1:0-6725 GCA_044239085.1 Candidatus Planktophila sp. | reverse complement strand
CTCAACAGCGCCTCGCTGCAAGTACTACCCATCTTGTTCAACATATGCACTCACAGCAGTAAAGCGCCATGGCGCAAAAGGCGTTGTGATGGCTGCTTGGAGAATTCTCCGCTGCAACCCTTGGTCGCTCGGCGGAGTTGATTATGTAGATGAAGAAATTGACTGCGCTGATGCAGTTAAAGCACGCAAAAATCAGCTAGTAGGAGCTAAATAATGGGCTTTATTCTCGATCCTTTATACAACATTGTTTCCGGCGTAATTGTTGCGATTCATAAGGTCTTAACACCTATCTTCGGTACCGATTCAGGTGTTACATGGACGCTCTCAATCATGGGACTTGTTGTACTTATCCGAATCATTTTGATTCCGCTCTTTGTGAAGCAGATTAAGAGCCAGCGTGCACTGACAGTTCTGCAACCACATATGAAAGAGATTCAGAAGAAGTATAAGGATGATCGTCAGAAGCAATCAGAAGAGATGATGAAGCTCTACAAAGAGCATAAGACAAACCCTCTTGCATCATGTTTCCCAATCCTTGCTCAAGCACCAATCTTCTTCGCACTCTTTACTGTTCTCAACGGAATCGCTGCTAAAACTGATGAGGGCGTACCTGCGCCAATCGCTCGCGGTTTCCTTAAAGGTGAATACCTAGATAGCGCAGCACAAGCAACATTCTTCGGCGCAAAGATTTCACAAAGCTTCCTTGGTTCAGCAGATACAACTGTGCGAATCGTTACAGTTCTCTTAATTATCTTTATGTCTGCAACAACATTTATTACGCAGCGCCAGTTGATGGTTAAGGGCATGCCAAAGATGGATGCGAGCAACAATATGATGTTGCAGCAGCAAAAGATCATGTTGTATTTATTCCCAGTTATCTTTGCAGTCTCAGGTGTTAACTTCCCTGTAGGTGTCTTGATTTACTGGTCGACGACAAACCTCTGGACATGGGGTCAACAGTTTTATGTGATCAAGAGAAACCCAACCCCTGGATCTCCTGCATATGAAGAGTTACAGAAGAAGCGCGCTCAGAAGGCCAAGAGTGATGGCAAGGAGAGCGCAACAGATATTGACCAGAACGAGGAGCAAGCTCCAGAAGTTCAGGGACAACGCCAACAACCAAAGAAGAAAAAGAAGAAGAAGCAATAATTCGGACAATTAGCGTCAATAACGCATTAATAGGACAGAGGGTTAGTAAATGGCAGATGTAAAAGAGACTGAAAGCGCTGAGACCGTAGAAGCGACAGAAGAGAAGGTTGCTAAGGCTCCAAAGAGCCCGGCGAAGCTTGAGGAAGAAGGCGATATTGCGGCCGATTACCTCGAAGGCCTACTTGATATCGCAGATCTCGATGGCGATATCGATATCGATGTGGAAAATGGCCGCGCCGCACTGGCAATCGTCGGTGGCAAGCTTAAGCACCTCGTTGGCGCTGAGGGAGAGGTCCTCGATTCAATCCAAGAGCTCACACGCCTCGCTGTTCAGACAGCGACCGGCGACCGTAGCCGCTTGATGCTCGATATCGATGGATTCCGCGCTGGCCGCCGCAAGGAGCTGACTGCTCTTGCCGAGAAGATGGCTGAGCAGGCGAAGACCACGGGTAGCTCAATCAAGCTCGACCCAATGAACGCCTTTGAGCGCAAGATTATCCACGACACAATCCAGACCCTGGGGCTGACCTCAGAATCTGATGGGGAAGATCCAAACCGCTTTGTAGTTATCTACCCGGCTTAGTTTCACAGAGCCTGTTTCACGTGGAACATTCAGTAGATGCGCTACTCGGCCGCTACTTTCCAGAGCGAGAGTCCGAAATCCGGGCCTTTGCCGAGTTCTTGCTGACGGCAGGAATTGAGCGGGGCCTCATTGGGCCTCGTGAGGGCGAGCGCATCTGGGATCGCCATATCTTCAACTGCCTGCCTGTGACCCAACTTCTGCCACAAGGGGCATCCCTCTTTGATATCGGGTCAGGGGCGGGTTTGCCAGGCATCGTTATCGCTCTGGCTCGCCCAGATCTGCAGGTTACCTTGATTGAACCCTTGGAGCGCAGGGTGGAGTTCCTCAAAGAGGCGACCGCCGGCACCAACATTGAGGTTATCCGAGGCAGGGCCCAGGATGTAAAGAAGAGCGCAGATTTCCTCACCGCCCGAGCAGTTGCACCCCTTGAGAAGCTTAAAAAGATGAGTTGGCATATGGTCAAGACCAATGGAGCGCTCCTCGCTATGAAGGGAGAGGGTGCTGCCGCTGAGATGGTTGGCATGAAGAATGCAAAGCTGCATGAAATTACCCTCGAAGGCATTGGACTCGGCCGAATCGTTGAGCTGCGCAAGGGTTCGCCTGTAATCAATGATTAGATTCGCCTATGTCCGGCGATGATTCACGTGAAACAACAACGAAGGTAGTTGGGGTCCGCCGCCTCAAAGAGGCGATGGCGAAGCCAGCCTCAACCCGAATCTTCACCGTCGCAAACCAGAAAGGTGGGGTCGGCAAGACCACCACCACAGTCAATATTGCAGCAGCCCTTTCGATGGGTGGCCTGCGGGTCCTGGTCATCGATTTAGACCCCCAAGGAAATGCCTCAACAGCCCTGGGTGTGGAGCACCGCCAAGCCGCAGGCGTCAATGAAGTATTGATGGGCGATGCGCAGATTTCAGAAGTAATTCAGAAGGTTGCAGGTTTTCCTGCACTCGATTGCGTTCCATCAAATACATCTCTTGCCAATGCAGAGATCAATTTAGTTTCTATGGTTGCACGCGAACTACAGCTTAAAGCTGCAATCGATGAGATCAGCGCAAATTACGATTACATTTTTATCGATTGCCCACCATCGCTTGGACTTTTAACCATCAATGCATTTGCAGGATCGAAAGAGCTGTTGATTCCAATTCAAACTGAGTACTACGCGCTTGAAGGTTTATCCCAACTTCTAGAGACATATTCAGTAGTTAAGAAGAGACTTAATCCATCGCTCAATCTTTCAACAATTGTCTTAACAATGTTCGATGGCCGCACACGTTTATCAAATGATGTCGCTGCAAATGTGCGTTCGCACTTTCCTGCAGAACTTATTGATATTCCTATTCCTCGCGCAGTGCGTGTATCTGAGGCGCCTTCTTACAATCAAACTGTCATGACTTACGATCCACTTTCACCAGGGGCTATTGCATATATGCAAGTTGCACGCGAGATTGCAGAACGCGGCAAAGCGAAAGATGAAGTTGTTTTTGATTCAAACGTCGTGAGCATTAATTACAAAGGTGGAATCGCATAATGGCAGTTAAGCGCGGTGGGCTTGGAACAAATTTAGATTCACTTATTCCAACATCTCTCACAGTTAACGGAACAGAAGTTGCGCAGCAGAATGAAGTTCTTATCTCGCAGATTTCTCCTAACCCACGCCAACCAAGAACGGTCTTTGATGAAACTGCACTCAATGAATTAATCGCATCGATTAAATCAATTGGAATTTTGCAACCACCTGTTGTCCGTAAAGTTGGCGAAGGTCGTTACGAACTCATTATGGGTGAGCGACGTTTCCGTGCAGCGAAAGCTGCAGGACTTACATCGATTCCTGTCATTATTCGTCAGACTCCAGATAATGAACTTTTGCGTGAAGCGCTGATTGAGAATATCCACCGCAGCAATCTCAACCCACTTGAAGAAGGCGCCGCATATTCGCAATTGCTCACAGATTTCGGATGTACTCATGATGAACTTGCAATCAAACTTGGCCGATCACGCCCACTGATCTCAAACACAATCCGCTTACTTAATTTGCCAGAAGCGGTTCAGCGCAGAGTTGCTGCAGGTGTTTTATCTGCAGGACATGCACGCGCACTTCTGGGACTTACAGATGGCGCTGAGATTGAAAAGCTTGCAGCCCGCATCGTCGCTGAAGGTTTAAGCGTTCGCGCTACAGAAGAGATCATCGCGACGGCAAAACCTGGAAGTAAGAGCACGAAGAAGCCATCAACTAAGGGCGTATCTGGTGCAGGTCTTGCCGCAGCTGAACTCTTGAGCGATTACCTCGATACACGCGTAAGCGTTGAGGCAGGAAAAGGCAAAGGAAAGATTGTTATTGAATTTGCTGGAAGCGAAGATCTACAGCGGATTGTAGATTTAATCGAAGGTTAATTGAGCGCTGTACCGCGGCGCTTCATCTCTTGCTTGATAACTCCACCGAGAGCCTTTACGCCTTCGCGGATTCGCTCCGGTGTTGGGTGGCAATAGGAAAGTCGCATCGACCATGAACCTAAACCATCTGCATAGAAAGCATTTCCTGGAACATAAGCAACTTTGGCAACAATCGCCTTCGGCATAAGAGCTTTGGTATCAATTTCAGGTGGGAGATTTACCCAGACATAGAAACCGCCACCAGGTTTTGTCCATGTTGCCTCAGCTGGGAAGTGCTCCTCTAAAGATTCAAGCATCGCATCGCGTCGAACTTTATATAGCTCGCAGAAACTTGCAATCTGATCGCGCCAAGGCTGATCAGCTAAATAACTAGAGATTGTTAGCTGCGTGAAGTTAGATGGACATAAAATCGAAGACTCAGATGCAATTACCAACTTATCTTTGAGTGATTGTGGAACAAGTGCCCAACCCACACGAAGACCAGATGCGATTGTCTTTGAAAATGAACCGAGATAGATAACGTTCTCAGAATCTTCAGCGCGCATTGCATTTGGGGATGGCTTATCGAAACCAAGCAGCCCGTAAGGATTATCTTCAAGAACGAAGATTTCAGCCTCGCGACAGATTGTAAGAATCTCTGTGCGGCGATCAGCTGGAAGGCAGACACCTGTTGGATTCTGGTAATTCGGAATTAGATATAAGAATTTAATTTTGCGGCCTGAAGCGCGAAGACTTTTAATTGCAGCACGTAGCGATTCAGGGACTAAGCCATCGCTATCTGTTTCAACGTGAACTACGGCTGCTTCATATTGACGGAATGTTCCGAGAGCGCCAACATAAGAAGGTGCTTCAACAAGAACGACATCGCCTGGGTCGATAAAGATTCGAGAAATCAGATCCAACGCTTGCTGCGAGCCAGTAGTAATAACAACATCATCAGGGTTTGCGCGGATTCCTTCTAGCGCCATCACCTCACAGATCTGCTCGCGAAGTTTTGGATGTCCTTGGCCACTTCCATATTGGAGAGCTTCAGCACCGTTGGTAAGAATCAATTGATTAACAACTCCCGCCATCATCTCCATCGGAAGTGCGGAGAGATTTGGCATTCCGCCTGCGAGAGAGACGATCTCTGGGCGAGATGCAACAGCGAAGAGCGAGCGAATTTCAGATGGCAACATACCGGCGGCGCGAGCGGCAAATCTCTTCTCGAGATTCTGTGGCGCACCGGTTTGATAGCGAACTGAAATATCTGACATAGGAAGAAGTCTCCCACACGCCCTGCAGTGGTCGCTAACTGATTAGTGGCGAATACCGGCTCCGCGTAGATCGGAGATTCTCAAAGTGCCGGTCTTTGCATCATCTTCTACCGATAAATAAAGGCGCTGAATTGCGATGATGAAGCTCTCGGCGACGGTATCTCTAAATTCTGCTCGAGCTAAACGAGCGGCATCGCCTTCATTTGAAATATAGCCAAGATCGACGCGAACGGCAGGCGCTGAAGTTAAACGGAGTGAGTCCCACGTCTTTGCGTGAGCACGACAGTTGAGAAAATCAGTGCGGGCGCAGAGTTCTCGCTGAACAAGCGATGCAAATCTTTCGCCCACGATTGAGTGCACACCATGTTGATCATTGCCGTAGAAGAATGTTGCAACGCCATGTGCGTCAGGGTTTTTATGGCTATCAATATGCAGAGAGATTAATAAATCGGCGCCACTCTTATTTGTAAATGCAATTCGCTCAGCTTCCGCAGGATTGTTCTGTGTTCCACGAGTTAAGAAGACGCTTGCACCAAGTGCAAGTAAGCGACCTTCTAAACGTTGTGCAATGTCGTAGACAATCTCTTTCTCATAATCTGCAGAACCGGGATCAATAACAATTACTTTATTGGCAAGTGCAGGGCCACGATTCTTCTGTAGCGCACTTTCGCGAAGTGCAGCGGGGGCACCACCCGAAACAATCTTTGTAAGTCGAAGAAGTCCAATAATTGTTGCTGGACCACATTTGCCGTCGACAACAACACCAACAGATTTTTGAAACTCTTTTACAGCAGCTTCTGTCATCGCACCGAAGACTCCATCAACACGACCACAGTGAAAACCCATCTCAGTTAAACGCGCTTGAAGCGCAGCAACATCATCTCCGCGCATAAATGGCGATTGCTGAAGATAGAGAGAACGGTCGCCTAATTTCCAACGCGCTTCTTCTAAAGCACGTTGAGTTTGATCGTTGAGTTCGCCTGTGACATGCAGGCCGCGCTCCTGCTGGAAAGAGCGAATCTCATCTGGAGACATCTCTTTCATAGCGGATACCTTTGGTCGAGAAGGTTAATTAAATGAAGCCTTCAAGCTCTTTGAGAAGAGCTGGCTTTGGCTTTGCACCGATAATTGTCTTAACAACTTCACCATTGACGTAGACGTTAAGCATTGGAATTGATGTAACTCCGTACTTGATCGCAATCGCAGATTCTTCATCTGTATTGAGCTTTACAATCTTGAGCTTAGTTCCGTGTTCTGCAGCAATATCATCGAGAATTGG
Source organism: Candidatus Planktophila sp. (assembly GCA_044239085.1). Lineage (GTDB taxonomy): Bacteria > Actinomycetota > Actinomycetes > Nanopelagicales > Nanopelagicaceae > Planktophila. Next base: position 61 of record JBIICC010000045.1, on the reverse strand, counting down.
AGCGATTGCGCGGCATGGCCCACACCATTCAGCCCAGAAATCAACTAAAACCGGGATGCTG
>JBIICC010000009.1:0-26388 GCA_044239085.1 Candidatus Planktophila sp. | reverse complement strand
CACGAACGCATTAAGATTCTGGAACGAGGTCTCATTGTTGTGACCATTGCACAGATACTGAGCAACATGGAGAAAAGCAATGGCTAATCGAAAAGTAGTTAAAAGAGCGCTTGTCAGCGTCTACGATAAAGGTCGACTACTAGAACTCGGCCACGTACTTAACGAAGCCGGCGTTGAGATTCTCTCCACTGGTTCAACTGCAAAGACGCTACAGGGTGCAGGAATCCCAGTTATTGAAGTCAGCAGCTATACAGGTTTCCCAGAGATTATGGGTGGACGTGTTAAAACTCTGCACCCAAAGATTCATTCAGGAATTTTGGCAGATCAGAGTAATCCAGAGCACTTAGATGCAATTGCGCAATTAGATATTGAGCCCTTTGATTTAGTTGTTATCAATCTCTATCCCTTTGCTGCGACGCTTGCATCGGGTGCTGACTTTGCCGAATGTATTGAACAAATTGATATCGGTGGACCATCGATGTTACGCGGTGCTGCGAAGAATCACGGCTCAGTAGCTGTAGTCTGCAATGAATCCCAGTACGACCATGTCATTGCATCCATTAAAGCTGGTGGATTTACGGCAGAAGAGCGTAAGCGTTTAGCTCTGGAAGTTTTCCGCACAACTGCAGAATACGATCTCACAATTGCAAGTTGGCTCGGTTCGACACTCAGCAGTGGCGTTGAATCACTCGATTGGTTTGGACTCATTTGGAAGCGTGAGAACTCGTTGCGCTATGGAGAAAACCCACATCAGAGTGCATCTATCTATCGTGGTGGCCCAGCCGGCATCGTGAACGCAGTTCAATCGCACGGTAAAGAGATGTCATTTAATAATTACACTGATGCCGATGCAGCATGGCGTTCGGCACTTGATCACACCGAACCATGTGTTGCCATTATCAAACATGCTAATCCTTGTGGAATTGCGGTGGGTACAGATATCGCCGATGCTTATGCGAAGGCGCATCTCTGCGATCCGGTTTCAGCTTTCGGTGGCGTCGTTGCCGCAAATCGCAAAGTTACTATTGCAATGGCAGAACCTTTATCGCAAATCTTTACCGAAGTCATCATCGCTCCAGATTACGAACCAGCAGCCCTGGAAATCTTGATGCGCAAACCATCGATTCGAATCCTTACTTGTACACAGACAGAGATTTCTCCATTGGAACTCCGACCTGTTTCTGGTGGTGTTTTGGTGCAAGAGACCGACCTTATTAATGCAGAAGGAGATAATCCCAAGAATTGGAAGCAAGTAACAGGTGGGCCAGTATCTGATTCTGTGATGAAGGATCTTGAATTTGCTTGGCGTTCAGTGCGCGCAGTGAAGAGCAATGCAATTCTCTTAGCGAAAGATGGCGCATCTGTTGGTATCGGGATGGGTCAAGTCAATCGCGTTGACTCTGCAAAGCTCGCAGTAGATCGCGCAGGTGATCGCGTTGCAGGTAGCGTTGGCGCATCTGATGCATTCTTCCCATTTGCCGATGGCCTTGAGATTCTCACCGCCGCAGGCGTTACCGCCATTGTTCAGCCTGGCGGAAGCGTGCGGGATGAGGAAGTTATTGCAGCTGCGCAGAAGGCAGGCGTTGCGATGTTCTTTACCGGAACTCGACATTTCTCTCACGCTTAACTGAGCGATTAAGATAGTCATATGAGCGCGCAGATATTAGATGGAAGAGCACTTGCTGCATCCATCAAAAAGGATCTCGCAGTTCGCACCACAGCGCTTAAGGCCCGTGGAATTACGCCAGGCCTTGGCACAGTTCTTGTTGGTGATGACCCAGGTTCGCACTCATATGTCGGTGGAAAACATCGCGACTGCCAAGAAGTTGGCATTAATTCAATTCGCATAGACCTTCCAGCAAGTGCAACGCAGGCCGATCTTTTGGCGGCGATTAAAGATCTCAATGCAGCTAAAGAGTGCACTGGATATATCGTGCAACTGCCTCTACCGAAGGCGATTAATACACAGGTGATTCTTGAAGCAATTGATCCTGATAAAGATGCCGATGGTTTACACCCTTTAAATCTGGGAAGACTTGTTGCAGGATATGCCGCACCACTTCCTTGTACACCTCGTGCAATCGTCGAACTTATTAACCACTACAAGATTCCACTTGCTGGCGCAGATGTCGTTGTTATTGGCCGGGGACTCACTGTAGGACGTCCATTGGGGCTACTTCTTACTCGCAAGCAAGAGAATGCAACGGTAACGCTGACACACACCGGTACAAAAGATTTGATTACACATACAAAGCGCGCAGATATTGTCGTTGCGGCAATCGGGCAGGCACATTTCCTTAAGGCCGAGATGATTAAACCGGGCGCCGTAGTTCTCGATGTCGGAATCTCTCGTACAGATGCGGGTCTTGTCGGAGATGTTGATCCATCAGTGATGAACCTTGCATCTTTCGTTGCGCCAATGCCTGGGGGAGTCGGACCAATGACTCGCGCCATGTTGTTAATGAATGTGGTCGATGCATGCGAGAGATAACTGCTCTTCAACTTCGCATCGCATATATTCTTATCGCACTCGGTGTACTTGCCGGGATTCTCGGCTTTGTTCGCACCGGGGCACTTCTGATCTCATTCGGAACTGGAGCAATTGCTCTAGCTCAGTGGGGAAAGCGTAGATTTGAGCGCTACCTTCCGCTGGCTATCGCTGTCGTACTCTTTGGGCTGGCAATTGCACTTCCTAAGGGGTTGTAGAGTTCTCTCGATATCAAGATAAAACCAAATTAAAGTCAAGGAATAAGGGACAGCTATGACAAAGAAAGTCACCGTTGTAGGTGCAGGTTTCTACGGTTCAACAACAGCACTTCGACTCGCTGAGTACAACATCTTCGATGAAGTCGTTCTCACAGATATTCTCGAAGGAAAGCCCGAAGGTCTAGCGCTCGATATGAATCAATCGCGCTCCATTGAAGGCTTTGAGACAAAAATTATTGGCGCAACAACAACACCTGAAGGCGCTGGTTATGAGAAGACAGCGAACTCAGATGTCGTTGTCATTACAGCTGGACTTCCGCGTAAGCCAGGTATGAGCCGTATGGATCTCATCGGAGTAAATGCCGGCATCGTTCGCGGCGTTGCAGAAAATATCGCGAAGCACTCACCCAACGCGGTCATCATCGTGGTCTCAAACCCACTCGATGAGATGACAGCACTCGCTCAGCTTGCAACAAACTTTCCAAAGAATCGCGTGATGGGTCAGGCGGGAATGCTCGACACTGCACGCTTTACCAACTTTGTCGCCGAAAAACTTGGAGTTCCAGTTTCATCTGTAAAGACTCTTACCTTGGGATCACACGGAGACACAATGGTCCCAGTCCCAAGTCGTTGCACAGTCAATGGCGTTGCACTCTCTGAGAAGTTATCTCAAGCAGAGATTGATGAACTCGTTGACCGCACTCGCAATGGTGGCGCCGAAGTTGTTGCGCTGCTCAAGACAGGTTCTGCCTATTACGCACCATCTGCAGCAGCGGCTCGTATGGCAAAGGCCGTTATTGAAGATTCAGGTGATGTCATGCCTGTCTGCGCATGGGTCGATGGCGAATACGGAATTTCAGGTGTCTATCTCGGTGTAGAAGCAGAGATTGGTAAGGCCGGAATCCGTAAGGTTGTCGAGAGCGCACTGACAGATTCTGAAGTTACATCTCTGAAGGAAGCAGCAGAGGCTGTCCGCGCTAAGCAAGCAGATGTAAAGGATATGTAAAGATGAATAAAATCAAAGTTGAAGGAACAGTTGTAGAGCTCGATGGCGATGAGATGACACGCATTATGTGGCAGTTCATCAAGGATTCTCTGATTCTTCCTTACCTCGATGTAAATCTTGAGTACTACGACCTCGGTATGGAACACCGCGATGCAACTGATGATCAGGTCACCATTGATTCTGCTCGCGCAATTCAGAAGCATGGCGTTGGTATTAAGTGCGCAACTATTACTCCTGATGAAGCCCGCGTTAAAGAGTTCGGCCTCAAGAAGATGTGGAAATCTCCAAACGGAACAATCCGCAACATCCTTGGCGGCGTAATCTTCCGCGAACCAATCATTATCAGCAACGTTCCACGGCTGGTTCCGCACTGGACTAAGCCGATTGTTATTGGCCGTCACGCATTTGGCGATCAGTATCGCGCAACAGATTTCAAGGTTCCAGGAGCAGGAAAGCTAACCCTCTCATTTGTTCCGGCAGATGGCTCAGCTCCAACAGAATTTAACGTCTTTGACTTTGAATCATCTGGTGTAGCGATGGCTATGTATAACGTGGACGATTCAATTCGCGACTTTGCTCGCGCATCTTTGAACTACGGACTTCTCCGTAAGTTCCCTGTCTATCTCTCAACAAAAAATACAATTCTTAAGGCCTATGACGGCCGCTTCAAAGATATATTTGAAGAGATTTTCAAAGCAGAGTTCAAGGCACAGTTTGATGCTGCAGGAATTTGGTACGAGCACCGCCTCATCGATGACATGGTTGCTATGTCACTTCGCATGGAAGGTGGATATGTCTGGGCATGTAAGAACTATGACGGCGATGTTCAATCAGATACCGTCGCACAGGGTTACGGCTCACTCGGACTTATGACATCTGTACTTATGACTCCAGATGGAAAGATCTGCGAATCAGAAGCTGCTCACGGAACTGTGACTCGCCACTACCGTGATCACCAGGCTGGCAAAGAGACTTCAACGAACCCAATCGCATCAATCTTTGCGTGGACTCAGGGCCTTGCACACCGAGCAAAGCTCGATAACAATCCTGAGCTTGCAAAGTTCACAGCAACTCTTGAGCGCGTATGTATCGAGACCGTTGAACAAGGAAAGATGACAAAGGATCTCGCAATGTTGATTTCTAAGGATGCTCCGTATCAAACTACACAGCAATTCCTTAACTCAATCGATGAAAATCTAAAGAAGGCAATGGCTTAAATGCCCCTTGGCCAGAGCAGCGGTGCAATTGCACTTGTAGGTTCTGGTGAGTATTCACTGGCGATGCAGGAGTTGGAAACACAGCTTCTGCATCGTGCTATTTCACAGGGCAAGAAGAATACATTTATTCAAATTCCAACTGCTTCATCGCATGAAGGTGATTCCAGTCGCGAAAAGTGGAAACGCCTAGGTCAAGAACAATCAGATCGCATCGGTAGCGAATGTATCTATCTGCCGATTCACGAACGCGAGGATGCGTTTAATCCAGAGTTTGTAGATTTGATTACAGATGCCGGACTTATCTACTTCTCTGGGGGAGACCCTCACCGCGTTGCTGAAATCTATAAAGATTCGCCGGTTTGGGAAGCGATTGTTAACCAATGGCAGAGCGGCACATCACTTGCCGGATGTTCTGCCGGCGCAATGGCATTTGGCGGAACAATCATGGGTATTCGCCGCTCCAATCACAGTCCTGGTCTGCAGCTACTTCCAGATATCGAAGTCATTCCTCATTACGACAAGATGTTGGGGTGGTTACCAGATCGAGTCACTTCTTTTGTTCTCCGCTCAGATTCTGATTCTGTACTACTTGGCATCGATGAGAACACAGCGCTCGTTCTGACAGATCGCTGGAGAAAGTTTGGTCGCGGCAAAGTGCATCTTTTGCGTGGGTACTTAGATATCGAAGAGTAGAAATCGAAGAGTAAAAAACCCGCCTCACATATGTGAAGCGGGTTTTTTAGTAAGTGCTTTTAGTTAATACGTGCACCGGTTGTTGAATCGAAGAGGTGAACTGCACCTGGAACGTTTACGACAGTAACTGTCTGACCAGGCTTAGGTGGATTCTTCGGATCCCAGCGAACAATTACTTGTGCGCCTTCATCGACAACATTGGCAAAACTGACATTTGTATCTGCAGGCTTTCCGTAGACATATGCATCTGAACCAAGTTCTTCAACAACTTCTACAAGAACATGGAATCCCTTGTCAGCAGGTACCCATCCCTCTGGGCGGATACCGACTGTTACAGATGATCCAGCTGATGCAGGAACATCGATATTGAGATCTCCAAGCTGTGCCTTGCCTCCTGAAACAGGTGCGACAAGAAGGTTCATTGCAGGTGAGCCGATAAACCCTGCAACAAATGCATTAGTTGGCTTATCGTAAAGATTGCGAGGTGTATCTACTTGCTGAAGTAGACCATCCTTAAGAACTGCAACACGGTCACCCATAGTCATCGCTTCAACCTGGTCATGAGTTACATAAACAGTTGTAATTCCAAGACGACGCTGAAGGGCTGCGATCTGTGTACGAGTTGCAACGCGCAACTTCGCATCAAGGTTTGAGAGCGGTTCATCCATCAAGAAGACCTGTGGTTCGCGAACAATTGCGCGACCCATTGCAACGCGTTGACGTTGTCCACCTGAGAGAGCTTTTGGCTTACGCTCCAAATATGGTTCGAGATCGAGAAGCTTTGCAGCTTCACGTACTCGCTTATCGCGCTCTGCCTTATCAATGCCGGCGATCTTAAGAGCGAAGCCCATATTCTCTGCAACGGTCATGTGTGGGTAGAGTGCGTATGACTGGAAGACCATCGCGATATCACGATCTTTTGGCGCAACATTTGTAACGTCGCGATCGCCAATAAGAATTCTTCCGCCATCAATCTCTTCAAGTCCAGCAAGCATGCGAAGTGATGTTGACTTTCCGCATCCTGAAGGTCCGACGAGGACTAAAAATTCGCCATCTGTGACGGTGAGGTTGAGCTTATCTACAGCCGGAAGAGTTGTTCCGGGATAGATTCGTGACGCATTTTCAAATACGACTGATGCCATTTTTTCACTTTCCTTATCCGGGCAGGTACGTGCCCGACGATCCGAGGATGAAGGTGCCTACCGGTTGGCAGGCGAGCCCAAGGGTATGTCACGCCAGGGCGTATTGTGAAGTCCGCCCCGGCAAACGAGCCGGTATCCCCAGTCGGTAGACTTAGCGCACTATGGACAGTTACCCCAGCGGTTCGCTCCTTTCAGCAATACTTCTCGTCACATCCCTCATTCTTCTAGGCGCACTCTTTGTCGCGGCAGAAATCGCTCTGATCTCCCTCCGCGAAAGCCAGATCAAGCAGATGGCTACACGCGGTAAAGCTGGCATGCGCGTTGCAGCTCTTGCGAGCAATCCCAATCGTTTGCTTGCGTCGCTTCAAGTAGGTGTCACAGTTACAGGTTTTCTCTCTGCAGCTCTTGGCGCAGAAAAGCTCGGTGATTATGTAATTCCTTGGCTTGAAGATTTAGGGCTCACATCTCCGGCAGCATCAACGACATCACTTATCGGCGTTACTTTGATGATTGCTTACTTCTCCCTTGTCTTTGGCGAACTTGTTCCGAAGAGACTTGCTCTTTTTCGCGCCGAACAGATTGCGCTCGCCTCAGCAGGTGTAATCGGCGTTATCGCAAATCTCTTCCGCCCAATCATTTGGCTACTTTCACATTCGACAAATATTGTTTTGCGATTACTCGGAATTGATCCTAAAGAACAAAGAGCGCAGATTTCGGAAGAAGAGCTCTTAGATCTCGTTGCAGGCCATGCAGCACTTACAGATGAAGAGCGCGATATCGTTGAAGAAGTCTTTAACGCATCAGAGCGTCAGGTTCATGAAGTTATGGTTCCACGCACTGAAGTTGATTTTATGGATGCATCTCTGACCGTTGGCAAGGCAATTGCACTTGCTATCGAAAAGGCACACTCTCGATATCCCGTCGTACGTGGATCATCTGATGAAGTAATCGGCTTTATTCACGTCCGCGATTTGCTCGATACATCTCTTGCATCGTCCAATGAGAAGATCCAAGAGCTTGCTCGAAACATTATGTATCTGCCAGGCACTAAAGGAATTTTGCCTGCCCTAACAGAGATGCGTAAGCAACGTCAGCATCTTGCAATTGTGCTCGATGAGTACGGCGGCACAGATGGCATCGTCACGCTAGAAGATTTAGTTGAGACTCTCATCGGAGATATTCGCGATGAATACGACTCAGATGAGAAAGAGGTTTCAGAAGAATCCCATACCGGTGACTTTGAAATCGATGGTCTTATCTCTCTCGAAGATCTCAGCGAGCAGACCGGAATTGATTTACCCGAAGGTCCATATGAAACTGCCAGTGGCTTTGTAATGCATTATTTAGGTCGTATTCCCGTTGAACACGACATCGTGGGAGTCAATGGAGTACGAATTACCGTGATTTCTATGGAAGGAAAGCGCGCAGGTCGTCTATTAATCTCGCGTAACTACTAAGCCGTGCGAGAATTCCACCTATGAAGCGCGTCTTATCGGGAATTCAACCTACGAGTGACTCCTTCCACCTTGGAAATTATCTCGGCGCAGTAAAGCAGTGGGTTGAGCTACAAGATGGACATGATGCCTTTTACTGCATCGTAGATTTACATGCGCTCACAGTAGAGACTGACCCTGCGCTTCTGCGCAAGAGAACCCTGGCATCAGCGGCTCAACTTCTAGCCCTTGGAATCTCACCCGAAAAATCAACTCTCTTTATTCAATCTCAAGTGCCACAGCACAACCAATTGGGTTGGATTATGGAGTGTTTAACTGGTTTTGGTGAAGCAAGTCGCATGACGCAATTTAAAGATAAGTCATCCAAGAGCGGTGCGGATTCTTCACGAGTTGCACTCTTTACATATCCAATGCTGCAAGCTGCAGATATCTTGCTCTACCAAGCAGATTTTGTTCCGGTCGGCGAAGATCAGAGACAGCACATCGAACTTACCCGTGATTTAGCAGGACGCTTTAACTCTCGTTACGGTCAGGTCTTCCAACTTCCCGAAGCGTATATTTTAAAGACTGCAGCAAAAATTAATGATATTCAGGACCCAACTGCGAAGATGAGTAAATCATCTGGCGCTGTGGCTGGTGTTATCGAGATTATGGATACCCCAGAGGCGAACCTGAAAAAGATCAAATCTGCAGTTACAGATGCAGGCCGCGAGATTAAATTTGATATTGCTGAGAAGCCAGGAATTAGTAATTTGCTGACTATTCATTCTGCGCTATCTGGTCAGAGTATTGAATCCCTCGAGAAAGATTTCGAAGGAAAGGGTTACGGTGATTTCAAATCTGCAGTTGCTGAGGTTGTCGTCGAGTACCTTCGCCCGATCCGCGCAAAAGCGATAGAGCTTCTGGAAGACGAAGCACACTTATTGAAGATTCTTCATCAAGGATCAGAGAAGGCTCGCCTTGTTGCTGAGCAGACTCTGAAATCGACCTACGAGAAGCTAGGCGTGGTTCGCTAGGGAAAAACCCCCTGTAGTTCTCAACTTCAACTTGAGAGTTTTCCCAAATGTTACATGCCACGCCCCGGCGATTGCGCCTTCATTCCTGCTGGTTATCCCTATCAACAACTAGGCTCAGCCAAACGCAATACCCAATCACTCCTTGGAGGAACCTTGAACAAGAAAATAACATTCATGGCGATACTTGCATCGACTGCACTGTTAGTAAGCGGATGCAGTTCGTCAAGCGAGAGCGCTGCAGCTAAAGCGTGCCTTGCTCTCGACACAGGTGGCGTAGATGACAAGTCATTTAACGCATCTGCTTGGGCAGGAGCTCAGGCGGCAGCTGAAGAGAACTCAGATATCGAAGTTAAGTATCTAGCTGCAGCAACTGATGCAGATTACGCACCAAACATTAAGAAGCTTGTAGATGAAGGATGTACAACAATTATTGGCGTTGGCTTCCTTATCAATGGCGCAATCATTGAAGGTGCTAAGGCGAACCCAGATGTTAAGTTCGCAATCGTTGACCAGGATGGCGAAGATCACGGTCCAGATGGATCTGTCTATCCAGGAACTAAATTTGATAACTTGAAGCCAATTCAGTTCTCAACAAATGAGTCAGCTTTCCAAGCTGGTTACCTTTCAGCAGGAGTTTCAAAGACCGGAACTGTTGCAACTTACGGTGGACTTAACATTCCACCAGTCACCATCTTCATGGATGGCTTTGCTCGTGGCGTCGCGCACTACAACGAAGTTAAGGGCAAGTCTGTAAAGGTCCTCGGTTGGGATACTGCTAAGAAGGATGGCACATTTGTTGGTGGATTCTCCGACTCAGCAAAGGCGCTTCAAATCTCTAAGAACTTCGAGCAACAGGGTGCAGATATCATCTTCCCAGTCGCTGGTGGACTTGGTGGAGCAACTGCAGGTAATTCAATTGCCTCAAAGAAGTCATATGTAATCTGGGTTGATACAGATGGCTACGTGGCTGCCCCTCAGTACAAGGAAGTACTTCTTTCCTCAGTCGTTAAGGGCGTAGATACTTCTGTTAAGGAAGTAATTCTTGAAGCAGCTGCTGGAACATTTACAGCTACCGGTTACCAGGGAAATCTTGAGAATGGTGGAACCTACTTGGCTCCATTCCATGATCTTGCTGGCATGGTATCTGATGAACTCAGCAATGAACTCGAAGCACTTGGTGATGCAATTAAATCAGGTGAGGTCGCTGTTCAATAATCTGTAAAGGACATATTTAAGTCCAGCAAATGGGACTAGTGATTATTCACTAGTCCCATTTGCTTTGTATAAAGCAATCTACAGAGTAGATTTACGCTATGTCTCTTGAACTCCGTGGAATCACTAAACGATTTGGTGATTTGATTGCGAATGATTCAATTAGTTTGAGAGTTGAATCAGGAGAAATTCACGCGCTTCTTGGTGAGAACGGTGCTGGAAAATCTACTCTTATGAATGTCGTTTACGGACTCCTGGCACCAGATGAAGGAAAAATTCTCGTTGATGAGAAAGAGATTACAATTAACTCACCGCTTGATGCTCTTGCTGCGGGAATCGGCATGGTGCACCAACACTTTATGCTCATTCCGGTTTTTACGGTCGCAGAAAATATAGTTTTGGGCCACGAAAAGGTAAAAGGATTAGGGTTTCTCGATCTCGAAGGTGCGAAGAGAGAGATTGCTCGAGTATCTGCTGAATTTAATTTTGATGTTGATCCTGATGCCTTGATTGAGGATTTACCTGTGGGGATTCAACAGCGCGTAGAAATCATTAGGGCGCTCATTTACAAAGCAAAAGTTCTCATCTTGGATGAACCAACGGCGGTGTTAACCCCACAGGAGACAGATGAACTCCTTCGAAATATGAGGAAACTTCGTGATCAAGGTACGGCAATAATCTTTATCACCCATAAGTTACGTGAAGTGCAGGAAGCCGCAGATAAAATCTCCATTATTCGCCGCGGCAAAGTTGTGGCGATGGCGTCACCTGAGGCCACACAAGAGGAACTTGCTTCTCTTATGGTTGGTCGTCCAGTCTCACTTGAAATTGAGAAGGCGCCTCCGTCATTCGGTCCAGTCATTCTTGATGTAGAGAATTTGACGATTCGAGACCACACGGGAAGAGCGCTTGTCTCTGATATCTCATTTTCCATCCGAGCTGGAGAAATTCTGGCAGTCGCCGGTGTGCAAGGAAACGGTCAGAGCGAGTTAGCAGAGGCAATAGTTGGGTTGCAGGACCATGTAGATGGAAAAATTACTTTAGCCGGGAATGATATTTCGAAGGCTTCTGTGAGAAAAGCCCTGCATGAAGGTATTGCATTTGTTCCGGAATCTCGAGAAGAGGACGGATTGATATCCTCATTTAGCATTGAAGAGAATCTCATCCTCGACTTACATGACCTCGCTCCCTTTGCTAAAGGTCCAGTTATCTCCCAGAGCGTCGTTTCTCAAAATGGAGTATCTAGAGTTGCTGAGTTTGATATCCGTGCACAATCACCAAAAGATTCAGCATCTTCTCTCTCTGGTGGAAATAAGCAGAAGGTCGTCCTTGCCCGTGAGTTATCTCGTCCGGTGAAATTAGTGGTCGCATCACAGCCCACACGCGGTTTAGATGTTGGATCAATTGAGTTTGTGCACGAAAGAATTATTGCTGAACGTGACTCGGGGCGTGCAGTTCTCCTCTTCAGTACCGAGCTAGATGAAGTCATTTCTTTGGCAGATAGAATCGCAGTGATGTATCGAGGCAAATTTATCGCGATCGTACCGGCAACTACATCACGAGAAGAGCTTGGATTATTGATGGCAGGGGTGAAGAAATGAAGAACCTTTTGAGCAAGATCTCGAAGAAATTAGCCCTTCCATTGTTGGCATTTGCTTTGGCACTACTAGTCAGTGGCCTGCTTGTTGCATTCTCTGATTCAGAAGTATTGGCCCTTAAATCCAATCCTTTAGAGATGCTTGCAAAGGCCTTTGCTACAGCAGGTGGTGCTTTCGCGGCGCTATGGCAAGGTTCGGTCTTTGATCCAAATCTCACTCGCAATGGATATTGGAATGGTTTCTATCCGCTCTCAGAAACACTCGTTGCCGCGTCACCTTTAATTCTCACAGGACTTTCTGTAGCGCTAGCCTTTCGTGCAGGACTCTTTAACATCGGAGCACAAGGGCAATTTATTGCAGGCGCAATTGGAGCAAGTTTTGTCGGGTTTTATTTTGATCTTCCAGTCGTAGTTCACGTACTTGCGGCCATGCTAGCTGCAGTAATTGCCGCCGGAATTTACGGCGGATTTGTGGGCTTACTAAAGGCACGTACCGGTGCCCACGAAGTTATCGTCACAATTATGCTCAATTATGTAGCGGGATACTTCCTGCTCTGGCTTTTAAGCACGGAAACTTTTTTGCGACCGGGTCGTCAAGATCCACTTGCGCCCGAAGTTGCACTCACGGCGAGATTGCCCAAGCTCTTTGGGGCAGATCTCAGAGCAAACCTTGGTTTTATCATCGCTTTAGTAGTGGCTGCCATGGTTTGGTGGCTTTTACAACGAAGCACTTGGGGATTTAGATTTCGCGCAGTTGGGGCTAATGCACTTGCAGCCAAGACTGCAGGGATATCAGTTGGACGAACTACAACCACCGTAATGTTTATCGCTGGTGCACTTGCTGGTCTCGGCGGTGCAGTACAGATACTTGGCTCTGAACCAGCGCTCACAGCTGGAGTTGGTGGAACCTTTGGATTCGATGCAATCACTGTTGCTTTACTTGGACGCGCCACCCCAATAGGGACAGTATTTGCTGCTCTACTTTTTGGTGCGCTTCGGGCCGGAGGCTTAGAGATGCAGGCAAGCACTGAAACCCCACTTGATCTAGTTCTCGTAATTCAAGCGCTAGTCGTTCTCTTTATTGCTGCACCAGCTTTGGTTAAGGCAATTTTCAGATTAAAGAATCTTGACCAAGGAGCGACAATCTCTTCGAAGGGATGGAATGGCTGATGGCAAAGTTTAACTTGCAAACAATGTCTGTTCCGGAGAGACGAAGATTCCGTGGAGTAATCACAATGGGTGTACTAGGAATTTTTGCACTTGTCGTTTTTGCACTACTGCCGGATAAGAGCCAGCCTGTCACGTACGGATTTGTCCTAGGCAAGGAATGGGTGCTTCTCGAGCAATGGGTAGTTGACTCCAAATCTGGCGCCTTACTCTTTGCCATCCTCTCAATAGCCACTGCGATACTTGCATTGGCCCTCTTTATGAAGAGAAGACATTCAAGATTAATCAGCCTTCTCTTTGGATCGACATTTCTTATGTCCTTCCTCTGTTGGGCAGCTGCAGGAAAGTTCATTCCCCTTACAGGTCTCTTGCAAGGAGGCTTACTGCTCTCCGTTCCGCTTATCTTTGGAGCGATGGCTGGCGTACTTTCGGAACGCTCGGGAGTCATCAATATTGCAATCGAGGGACAGCTCCTTGCCGGAGCCTTTGCTTCAGGTGTTATTGCCTCACTCCTAAACAATAATTGGTGGGGACTACTCTTTGCTCCCATAGCTGGAGCGCTAATTTCTCTCCTTCTTGCAATTTTTGCAATTAGATATGGAATTGATCAGGTAGTTCTCGGTTTCGTGCTTAATGTTTTGGTAATTGGATTAACTAGCTTTCTCTACAAGAAACTTCTTATTCCCTATCAAACTGAATGGAATTCTGCTACAGCATTTGCTCCGATAGAGATTCCTTTGCTTGCACAGATTCCAGTCATTGGACCAATCTTTTTTGCCCAAAGTATTATCGTTTACTTAATGTACATTTTCGTTACTGTTATTCATATTGCGCTATTTAAGAGCAGGTGGGGTCTTCGCACGCGTGCTGTAGGCGAGCACCCAACTGCTGCAGAATCTGTTGGAATCAAGGTAAATGCAGTTCGATTTAAAAATGTAGTTTTGGCAGGCGCCATCGCAGGTCTTGGCGGAGCCTTCTTCACCTTAGGTGCAGTTGGATCTTTCAGTAAGGAGATGACTGCAGGCAAGGGCTTTATCGCCTTAGCAGCGCTCATCTTTGGCCGCTGGAGCCCTATGGGTGCAGTAGCAGCTGCCTTAATCTTTGGCTTCGCCGATAATCTCCAAGGGTTACTAACAATTATTGGTACCCCAATTCCATCTGAATTCATGTTGATGGCGCCATACATTGCGACAATCATCGCCGTCTCAGGATTTATTGGAAAAGTTCGAGCACCGGCGGCAGATGGAATTCCATACAAACCTGGCGGGGGATCTCGCTAATGCAGATTGATTGGGATCTGCTGCGCACAGAAGCGCTAGCTGCCATGAAGAAGGCCTATGTTCCATATTCAAAGTTTCCAGTGGGTGTAGCAGCGCTGGTGGATGATGGTCGCATTGTCACTGGTTGCAATGTCGAAAACGCTAGCTATGGTTTAACGCTCTGCGCTGAGTGCGGATTGGTCTCCTCTCTTATTGCATCAGGTGGTGGAAGACTTGTGGCTTTTGCATGCGTTGATATTTCTGGAAATCCACTGATGCCGTGTGGTCGCTGTCGTCAGTTGCTTCAAGAGCATGGTGGCTCAAAGCTTCAAATGATGACTGACCAAGGCGTCAAAACGCTCGCTGATTTACTTCCATGGGCATTTGGTCCAGAGGAAATAGAGACACGGCTTTCATGATTGAACCTTTTGCTGCGGTAGAGATAATTTCTGCCAAGCGAGATCGTAACGAACTCACTGATTCGCAGATTGATTGGGTCATCGACGCTTACACTCGCGGAGTTGTAGCGGACGAACAAATGTCAGCGTTGCTCATGGCAATTTTACTAAATGGCATGAATTCACGAGAGATTTCTCGTTGGACAAATGCGATGATTAATAGCGGCGAACGCATGAATTGGTCGATGCTCGATCGCAAGACAGCAGATAAGCATTCAACGGGTGGCGTTGGCGACAAGATCACTCTTCCTCTTGCGCCCCTTGTTGCTGCGTGTGGCGGAGCAGTTCCACAGTTAAGTGGTCGTGGTCTTGGCCATACCGGGGGAACACTCGATAAGCTCGAATCAATTCCAGGTTGGCGTGCATCGCTTTCAAATGACGAGATGCTTAAAGTTTTGCAAGATACAGGTGCAGTTATTTGCGCAGCAGGTGCTGGGCTAGCTCCTGCAGATAAGAAGCTCTATGCACTTCGCGATGTGACGGCAACTGTCGAAGCGATTCCACTTATTGCATCTTCGATTATGAGTAAGAAGATTGCTGAAGGTACTTCAGCTCTCGTGCTCGATGTGAAGACAGGTAGCGGCGCCTTTATGTCTGATCCAAAGAAGGCATCAGAGCTTGCTCGTACCATGGTTCAACTTGGCAAAGATGCGGGAGTTAATACCCGAGCACTTGTCACTGCGATGGATGTGCCACTGGGACTTACTGCAGGAAATGCTTTAGAAGTTCGCGAGTCAGTTGAAGTGCTTGCTGGTGGTGGACCTGCTGATGTTGTCGAACTTACTATCTTGCTTGCACGCGAGATGATTGATGCAGCAGGCATCGTCGGAAAAGACCCAGAAGTTGCACTGAAAGATGGAAGTGCGATGGATCATTGGCGCCGCATGATCAGCGCACAAGGCGGAGATCCTGATGCCAAGCTTCCAGTTGCCCGCGAGCAACATGTCGTCGTAGCAACTAATGGCGGAACGATTACAACGATGGATGCGATGAAGGTCGGGGTCAGCGCATGGCGCTTAGGTGCAGGGCGCTCAAAACAGGGCGAGAAGGTTCAGGCGGGTGCTGGAATCGAACTCCACGCGAAGCCAGGTGATTACATCAGCGCAGGTGCTCCTCTTATGACGCTTCACACCGATGAGTCGGAACGATTTGCTCGTGCTTTAGAGATTTTAGAAGGTGCTGTCACAATAGTTGAAGGTGGAACGGTTAACCGTCTACCTCTAGTTTTGGAGAGAATTACAGGATGAGTAACCTCACGAAAAAGCCAACAGCTGATCAAGTAAAGCGCCTTCCAAAGGCTTTGCTTCATGATCACTTAGATGGTGGCCTACGTCCTCAGACAATTATCGATATCGCCAAGGAGATTGGCCACACGCTTCCGACCTACGATGCAGCAGAACTCGCAGAGTGGTTTAGAACTTCGTGTGACTCAGGTTCACTTGTTCTCTATCTTGAAACCTTTGCTCACACAGTTGCAGTGATGCAACGCAAGGAAGATATCGTGCGCGTTGCACGCGAATGCGCCGTTGATCTAGCACGTGATGGTGTTGTCTATGCAGAAGTTCGCATGGCTCCGGAGCTAGTGACAGAGAAGGGCTTAACACTTTCTCAAGCTATCGAGGCGATTCTCGAAGGCTTCCGCGAGGGCGAAGCTGAAGCGAAGTCAGAGGGCAACACAATTCGCATGACATCACTTCTCTGCGGAATGCGCCAGAATAATTTGTCTCAGGAAGTTGCAGAGCTTGCCGTTAAGTACCGCGATCAAGGCGTAGTTGGTTTTGATATTGCAGGCCCTGAAGATGGATTCCCACCGAGTGATCAGTTAGATACCTTCGAATTCTTACGTCGAGAGAATGCTCACTTCACGATTCATGCTGGTGAGGCTTATGGACTTCCATCAATCTGGGAAGCAATTCAACTCTGCGGAGCAGAGCGTTTAGGTCATGGCGTTCGTATTGCAGACGATATCGATTTCAATCACACTCCACCAAGGTTGGGGCGCCTTTCATCATATGTTCGCGATCGTCGCGTGCCACTTGAGATGTGTCCATCATCAAATATTCAGACAGGTGTTGCCGATTCATTTGTACACCATCCACTTGCCAAGCTCTCCAAGCTTCGCTTTAGAGTGACAATCAATACCGACAATCGTTTAATGTCCGCAACTTCAATGAGTCGCGAAATGACAGAGATGGTCAACCAATGCGATTGGACCTTCCAGGATCTTCAGCGAGTAACGATTAATGCTCTAAAGAGCGCATTCATTCCCTTTGAAGAACGTCTTGCGATTATTGAGAGCGTTGTTAAGCCAGGCTACGCAAAGATTTCAGAGGAGTAAGTAAATGGCGCATTCAAAGTACACACTTACTCAGGTAGCTAAGACAATTGATCACGCACTACTTCGACCAGATATGTCTCGTGATGAAGTAGCTGAAGGTTGTGCGGTTGCGCTCAAATACGATGTTGCATCGGTCTGCTGCAAGCCTGCAGATGTCGCCTTCTGCGCGGATATTCTTCGAGGCAGCAATGTCCATGTCGGAACTGTCGTCGGCTTTCCTCATGGAAATTCTGCAACATCAACGAAGGTATTTGAAACTAAGCAGGTTGTTGATGATGGAGCGACCGAGATAGATGTTGTCATCAATATCGGCTGGATGAAATCCGGCATGTATGACCAAGTTCGTGATGAAATTGCAGCAGTTGTCGAGGCAGCGCAGGGCAACCAGGTAAAGGTAATTCTTGAGAATGCTTACCTAACAAAGGAAGAGATTGTTAAAGCCTGCCAACTCTGCGAGGCAGCTGGAGCAGATTATGTGAAGACATCAACAGGCTTTGCTCCAACTGGTGCAATTCTTGAAGATGTTCAGCTTATGCGTGCATCAGTATCTTCAAAGATGGAAGTTAAGAGCGCCGGGGGAGTTAAATCACTCGATATGTTGCTCTCATTTATGGATGCTGGGGTTAAGCGTAGTGGGGCAAGTGGAACAGCTGCGATGTTAGATGAGTTTAAAGAGCGTTTTGGCGCTTAACCAGCAAGGAACTTCTTCAGCGGTTCACGCAAGTCATTAAGTAACGCAGCTGAATCATCTGCAGTCTTTGTAATGACCTCGATATAACATTTCATCTTCGCCTCTGTCCCTGATGGGCGAACGATGATGCGAATTCCACCTGCCAGCCAGATACGAAGACCATCTGTAGGCGGCAGACCATCTTTAGGTGCAGCAAGATCATCAATTGAATCTACTTTTCTGCCAGCAATCTCGGCAGGGGGGTTCTTACGAAGCCCAGCTAGGAGTTTTGTAATTGCTCCCATATCGCTGACACGAATTGAAATCTGTTCAGTGCCATGGAAGCCATGACGTGTCCAGACTTCATTAAGTAGGTCAGAGAGCGTTAACCCTTCGCGCTTAAGATCGGTTGCAATCTGAGCCAGGAAGAGCGCTGCTGAGATTCCATCTTTATCGTTAACTGTCTCTGAATCAACTGAGTATCCAATTGCTTCCTCGTACCCAAATGCCAGGTCTTCAATCTTCGCAAGCCACTTAAAGCCGGTGAGAACCTCTTGGAAATCAATTCCGTAGTGTGCGCTTATTTTCTTGAGCGCAGATGATGAGACGATGGAATTTCCAAATGTTCCGGTTGGTTTTGTGCGAGCAATCCATTCGCCCAGAATGATTCCAAGTTCATCTCCACGCAGCATTCGCCAACCTACAACCGGGTCATTGATGGCAGCGGCACATCTATCAGCATCAGGGTCATTGGCAATCACAAGTTCAGCACCAAAATCGCGAGCCTTCTTGAGGGCTAGATCGATTGCACCTGGCTCTTCTGGATTAGGAAATGCAACTGTTGGAAAGTCTGGATCTGGCGTGCATTGTTCGTCGACAAGAATCAATGTGGCAAATCCTGCATGGTTAAAGACGCGCTGAACAACTTCGGTCCCGACTCCATGCATGGCTGTGTAAACAATCTTCATATCTCCGGGACGAGGTGCGAGAGCACTTGTTCGCTTTACATACTCTGTAATGACTTCTTCACCGAGAACAGTCCAGTTTTTCCCACGGGGGAGAGATTTTAGAGATGTCACTGCATCGATGTCACTCGCCATAAATCCATCTGTGGGATTGATGATCTGTGATGATGCGTAGTTGATTCCATCTGCAGTAGGTCCGATATAAACCTTGTATCCATTATCTTGCGGTGGATTATGGCTTGCAGTCACCATGATGCCGATATCGCACTTCAGATATTCAGTTGCAAAAGCTAAGACAGGGGTTGGAAGCGGTCTTGGCAGAATGTAAACATCCATTCCGGCGCCGCTCATTATTTCTGCAGTCTCTTGAGTGAAATCCTCTGATCCATAGCGAGCATCACGGCCAACGACAACCTTCGTCATTCCGCGCTCTTTCATATAGTGGGCAATACCTGCAGCTGCTCGACCCACAACTGCGCGATTCATACATGAGGGGCCTGGGCCAATAGGACCACGAAGTCCTGCCGTTCCAAATTGGAGAAAGCCGTTGAAGAACTTCTTAAGGGCTGCCTCATCTTGATTTACGAGCAACTCTTGAAGTTGGGCTGCAGTTACTGGGTCTGGATCATCTGCAATCCAAGCCTCAACTTCAGCTCTTAACATTGCATCCATAAGGTGAAGGTTATCTACCTTAAACGAGTTTTGGAATAGTTGATTTAAGTAGTGCGCCCATGCGATCTGCTGCAGCTTTTCCAGCAGCAATTACTTCTTCATGGTTTAACTTCTCTCCTGTAACGCCAGCAGCCGCATTAGTTACGAGCGAAATTCCAAGAACTTCTGCACCCAGTGCATGTGCTGCAATTGCTTCAGGAACTGTAGACATTCCAACTAAATCGGCTCCCATTGTGCGCATCATCAAGATTTCAGCAGGAGTTTCATAAGTTGGTCCGCGCCAGTGCACGTAAACACCTTCTGCAAGTGAACTATCTTCCTTCTTTACAATCTCTCTAATTCGCTTGCTGTATAAATCTGTGAGATCAATAAATGTTGCACCTGATAGTGGTGAAGCTGCAGTTAACGAGATGTGATCCCGAATAATGACTGGTTGACCAACCTTGTAGGAAGTATTGATTCCGCCACAAGCATTAGTCAGAATAACAACCTTGCACCCAGCTTTAACTGCAGTACGAACACCGTGAACAACGGGCTCCATACCTTTACCTTCATAAAGATGTGTGCGACCAAGGAAAACCAGGGCGCGAATCGTCTTACCATTTTCAACTAATTCGTAAGAACGTACTTTTCCAGAGTGACCTTCAACTGCTGGGGCGAAGAAGCCTGTGATCTCATGTGCATCGCACTCATACGCTGGCGTTCCAAGGGCATCTGCAGCTGTTACCCATCCTGAACCCATAACGAGCGCAACGTCGTGAGCTGCTACACCAGTGCGTTGCGCAATTTCTGCAGCTGCCTTTGTTGCGGCAGCTAGTGGGTCTGAATAGAGAAGATCAGTTGAGGTCATGCCTCAATAATGTCACAGAGAATGCTTCCGCTAGACACTGTCTCGCCGATGGTCGCCTTTAAGTTCTTAATCACACCGCTCTTATGTGCATTGAGTGGTTGCTCCATCTTCATCGCTTCTAGAACGATTATCAGATCTCCAGCTTCAACGCTCTGACCCTCTTCTACAGCAATCTTTACGACAGTGCCCTGCATGGGAGATGCGAGTCCAGTACCTGAAGCCGATCCAGCACTTGCCTGCTTTGCGCGGTGGCGCTTCACAACAGGTTCTGGTGCATGAACAACGATTTCAAAGCGCTTTCCATTAACTTCGGCGACTAACTTCTCAGCTGCAACCTTTGTCCGTATCTCTGAACCTTCAGCAATAAATGCAGGTATCTCATTCTTAAATTCATTTTCGATATAGCTGGTGTAAATCTTAAAATCTTCGGTGTATGCAGGGTCTTCAAGGATTGCTCTATGGAAAGGAAGTGCTGTAGCAAGGCCACCCACTTCAAACTCTGCAAGTGCTCTGCGTGCACGTTCAATAGCTTCTTTTCGTGTTGCACCAGTAACAATGAGTTTGGCCAGAAGTGAATCGAAGTTTCCACCGATCACGTCACCATTACGGAAACCCGCATCAACGCGTACGCCTGGCCCTGTTGGAATATTCCATGAAGTAATGCGACCAGGGGCTGGCAAGAATGAACGCCCTGGATCTTCTCCATTGATTCTAAATTCAAGTGAGTGACCACGAATGGCAGGATCGTCGAATCCCAGGCTCTCACCCATTGCAATTCTAAATTGTTCGCGGACAAGGTCGATTCCAGTAACTTCTTCAGAAACGGGATGCTCTACCTGAAGTCGAGTATTTACTTCTAAGAATGAGATTGTTCCGTCGAGACCAATTAAGAATTCGCATGTGCCGGCGCCGACATAGCCAGCTTCTTTCATTATCGCCTTACTTGAGCGGTAGAGCTCTTCATTCTGCGCATCAGTGAGAAAGGGAGCAGGCGCTTCTTCAACGAGCTTTTGATGACGTCGCTGTAAAGAGCAGTCACGTGTTGAAACTACAACTGCATGGCCATGTTGATCGACGAGAACTTGTGTCTCAACATGTCGCGGCCTATCTAAGTAACGCTCAACGAAACATTCTCCACGGCCAAATCCTGCAATGGCTTCGCGGACAGCAGATGCATAAAGCTCTGGAATTTCTTCCATAGTGTGGGCAACCTTGAGACCTCTACCGCCGCCACCGAATGCAGCTTTAATTGCCACAGGTAAACCATGTTCTTTAGCAAAGGCGAGAACCTCTTCGTGGCCCGTGACAGGATCTTTTGTTCCCGCAACGAGCGGAGCACCGGCAGCTGATGCAATTCTGCGAGCAGAGACTTTATCGCCAAGTGCACTAATTGCAGAAGGAGGTGGTCCAATCCAGATTAAACCTGCATGAATGACGGCTTGTGCAAAATCAGCATTCTCTGAGAGAAAACCATAACCTGGATGAACCGCATCAGCCTTGGCTTCAATTGCCAGAGCGATAATCTTTGGAATATTGAGGTAGGTATCTTTTGCAACGGTTCCGTTGAGTGAATATGCGAAGTCAGCGCGCTGAACATGGAGCGCATCTCTATCTTCTTCAGCATAAATCGCAACGCTCTCAAGGCCATGATCTGAGCAGGCACGGATGACGCGGAGAGCGATCTCACCTCTATTTGCAATCAGTACGCGCTTCATGACATCTCCTTCACCTGTGGCCAAGAGTATCCAAGTTGCTTCATCGCACTTCGAAGAAAGGGCATCGATATTCCAACAACATTTGTGTAATCGCCTTCAATCACAGGGATAAAAGGAGAACCAAACCCATCAAGAGTAAATCCACCAGCTACGTGAAGGGGTTCCTCCGATGCGACATAGTCATGAATCTCTTCATCAGTCATATCGGTGAAGGTCACTTTAGTTGTTACACGATCTGCAATTTCAATTCCGCGCTCTGTATCAATGATGCAGTGGCCAGTATGAAGCAGCCCAGTGCGTCCGCTAATTTTCCTAGCTCGCTCAACTGCAATTTCAGGAGTCCCAGGTTTGCCAAATGAGACGCCATCGACATCAAATGTTGAGTCGCAGCCGATAATGATTGCAGGGTAATCAATCATCTCTCGAACTGTATGTGCCTTGGAAATCGCCAGTGCAATCACCATATCTTCAGGCGACATTGCATTGAAGAAATCAGTCTCTTCATCAACATTGCTTACGATGATGGTGGGCTTTAAGCCAGCATCTTCTAGAAGAGTGCGTCGTGACTTTGATTGTGAAGCTAAAACTATGCGCGGCATTAATCGAACTTTCTTGCACCAAATGTAATTTGATGGGGAAGAGGTTGGCGAAGTTGCGGAAGTCCAAAGACGCTGCGCTTAATGACAGGCTTTAAATCAACAGCTTTATGGTCGGCCAAGACTGCTTGAATGGCTAAAAGCTCTTCGGGAGTCGGATTACCCGCAACAACAGTAAATTTCATTTTCTATAGTGGGATATTTCCGTGCTTACGTGCCGGCAAGGTATCGCGCTTAGTCTTGAGGGTGCGGAAAGCTTTTGTGATGTATTGGCGAGAATCTTCTGGCTCAATCACGCTATCGATTGTTCCGCGCTCTGCCGCCAAGTACGGGTTAGAGAACTTCTCTGTGTACTCAGTTACTAGTTCAGCGCGCTTTGCATCTTGATCCTTAGCTTCTGCTAAATCTTTTCTATAGAGAATATTTACAGCACCCTGAGCTCCCATTACTGCAATCTCTGCAGATGGCCATGCGAAGTTGATATCGCTACCGAGGTACTTAGAGCCCATCACGATAAATGCGCCACCGTAAGCTTTGCGAGTAATAAGGGTTACCAGCGGCACGGACGCTTCTGCATAGGCATAGAGAAGCTTTGCGCCACGGCGAATAATGCCGTTCCACTCTTGTTCTGTTCCAGGCATAAATCCAGGAACATCGACAAGGGTAAGGATAGGAATATTAAATGCATCGCAGAATCGAAGGAATCGAGCCGCCTTCTCAGATGAATTAATGTCGAGAGTTCCAGCAAGCTGTGATGGCTGGTTGGCAATTACACCGATTGATTGCCCCTCAATTCGCGCAAAGCCGACAACGATATTAGGCGCATATAAAGCATGAACTTCAAGGAATTCACCTTCATCAACGAGCGTCTGGATCAAGTTCTTCATATCGTATGGCTGGTTGGGACTATCAGGAATCAAAGTATTGAGGGCTACATCTGATGCGCTCTTCTCGAGATTTTGTGTAGGTGGAAGAACAGGAGAGCCATCCATATTATTTGATGGAAGGTATGAAAGTAACGCCTTTACATAATCAATCGCATCAGCTTCTGAATCTGCCATGTAATGAGCATTTCCAGATTTTGTGTTGTGAGTAAATGCTCCACCGAGCTCTTCCATACCGACATCTTCACCAGTAACGGTTTTGATGACATCGGGTCCGGTGATAAACATATTTGAAGTCTCTTTAACCATCACGGTGAAGTCGGTGAGCGCTGGAGAATATGCAGATCCACCGGCACAAGGTCCGAGGATGAGAGAAATCTGAGGGATTACGCCAGAGGAGCGTGTATTTAAACGGAAGATCTTTCCGTATCCATTGAGGGATGCAACGCCTTCTTGAATACGCGCACCGCCCGAATCGTTAATTCCAATCAAAGGAATTCCTGATTTCAGTGCGAATTCAGCGATCTTTACAATCTTTTCTGCGTGAACTTCTCCCAGTGATCCACCGAAAACTGTGAAGTCTTGAGAGTAGAGCGCAATTGGTCGTCCATCAACAGTTGCTGTTCCAATCACTACGCCATCGCCGTAGGGCCGGTTCTTCTCCATGCCAAAGTTCTGTGCACGGTGGCGAGCAAACTCATCAATTTCAGTAAATGAATCTGCATCAACGAGCATCTCGATACGTTCGCGCGCAGTTCCCTTACCTTTAGCATGCTGCTTTTCACGAGCTCTATCGGATCCGGCGTGTACAGCTTCACCAATTCGCTCGCGGAGATCTTCGATTTTTCCGGAAGTAGTATGCAGATCTGGACTCATGACCATAAGGTACTAGTCGTGAGCATAGATGCGCCAAGACCACCGCTAGATAGCTCAGTGATCTCTCAAAAAATCTCGCGGTACTGGCGAGTAAGCGTGGTCGAAGTCACCGGCTCAACTCAAGATGATTTAGCAGCCCTTGTCGCACGCGATGAAGCGATTAATGGTGCAGTTCTTGTAACCGAATATCAAAGCGCTGGAAGAGGTCGCCTCGATAGAACCTTTGATGCGCCACAAAGTTCTGCACTTTTATTCTCACTCTTTATCGAACCAAAACGAGAGAAGAACGAATGGTCCTTTCTGCCGCTTCTTGCAGGACTTGTCTCTACTCTTGCAATCTCAGAACTCGATCCACGATTTACAGTGGAACTCAAATGGCCAAATGATCTGCAGATAGCGGGCAAGAAGTTAGGTGGGATTATTGCTCAAGCCACAGATAGTGGAGTAGTTATTGGCATAGGCATTAATGTCGGTATGAATCGAAGCGAACTTCCTATTGAACTTGCAACCTCTCTGATGATTGAAGAATTTGGAATCCTTGATCGCAATCTAATACTTGCCTCTATTCTTAATAACTTTGAAGAGCTCCTAGGACGTTGGGAAGATGGGGAGGACCTGCGACATCTCTATCGAGAGCGAAGCGCAACCTTGAGCCAGAAGATCCAGGTAGAGCTTCCAGGTGGCGAAAAGAGAAATGGATTTGCAGAGGATATTTCACCAGCAGGAGAGTTAATTCTTGAGGGCGGAGAGAGAATTACAGTTGGGGACATCGTTCATCTACGATAGTCCTGTGAGCGAGCGATTTCCTACCGTCGGTGTGATTGGAGCAGGTCAACTTGCTCGAATGATGGTTGCACCTGCTGCAGCTCTTGGAATCAAACTCCATCTATTTGCACAAACTCCGCAAGACTCAGGTGCGCAGATTTGTAACCATACAGTTGGTGATTACTCAGATTTGGCTGCGCTTAAAGAGTTTGCAGCTCAGTGCGATGTCGTTACTTTCGAACATGAACTGGTTCCGATTTCAGTAATTAAGGGGCTCGAGAGCGCTGGCGTGCGCGTCTATCCTTCATCGTCAGCATTTATTTATTCACAGGATAAAGAGCAGATGCGAGAGAAGTTAACTTCTTATCCTGCACCAGCCTGGAAAATTGCAACATCTACTGAAGGCATTGATCAATATCCGCTTATTGCAAAATCTATTTCAGGTGGATATGACGGTCGCGGAGTCTGGAGAGTTAACTCTCAAGATGAGTTAGCTCAGCTGCTCAAGAGCGCCCCGAAGTTGCTTATTGAAGAGCTCATTTCATTTGATTGCGAAATTGCTGTGATGGTCGCTAGATCACCACATGGACAAGCAACCTCATGGTCAGCTACTGAAACAATTCAAGAAGATGGAATTTGTACCTTAACAATCTCACCAGCCCAAGAGATTAGCGAAGAACTGTCGACTCGAGCACAGAAGTTAGCCCTCGACATCGCCCACGAACTTGGAGTCGTCGGCGTAATGGCTGTCGAAATGTTTGTTAAAGGTGAGCAACTATTTATCAATGAAGTTGCGATGCGCCCACATAATTCTGGGCATTGGACTATTGATGGTTCACGTACAAGCCAATTCGAACAACATCTACGTGCAGTACTAGATCTTCCGCTTGGTGATCCGGCCATGACTCACGAATTTGCTGTCATGGGAAATATTCTGGGTGGAGAGAAGACAGATATGTATCGCCCATACCTGCACCTCATGGCTCGCAACCCAGATCTCAAATTTCATCAATATATGAAGGAAGTCCGTCCAGGGCGCAAGATTGGCCATGTGACCGCGGCGGGCTCTAACCTTCTACAATTAAGAGATGATGTGCAGCATGCACGTGACTATATGAGCGGAGTTATTG
>JBIICC010000044.1:0-6743 GCA_044239085.1 Candidatus Planktophila sp. | reverse complement strand
ATGGCAAGTTATCGCTGGGATCTCCGCGAAGAGCTGCGTAATCTGGATACTGCTCTGGCGACATTCCATACCTCTCTTGCACTGCATCCGGCGTCATTCGCGCCATCTCGCTTACCCCGCGCTTTGGATAGAGGACCGTTGTTTGATCAGTAACTAATTGGAAACTATCCCTATCCCCCGTACATATAAGAACTTCAGCGCCTTCGCTCTCGGCTCGCTTAGTAATAGTGGCGATGATGTCATCGGCTTCAAAACCTTCGATTTCGAATTGGCTGATACCGAATCCTGTAACAAGTTCGTGAAGAAAAGACATCTGCGATCTAAATTCATCAGGGGTCTTCGCTCTAGTGGCTTTATATTCCGGGAATAGCTCGGTTCGAAAAGTCTTGCGCGAAACATCGAAGGCGACAGCGACGTGGGTTGGCTTCTCATCCTTGAGGAGCGAGATGAGCATTGTCGCAAAGCCATAAATGGCATTTGTATGTTGGCCTTGTGCAGTAGTGAAGTTCTCGGCAGGTAGGGCGAAGAAGGCTCGATAAGCCATTGAATGGCCATCGATTAGTAGTAGACGCTTGCCCTTAGACATGGCGCTCATCTTAGGTAACAAGTTACTATTTCGAACTATGACTCAGCCAGATTACCTAGCAATCATTAAAGAACGCGGACAAGGTGCCCTAGATCTCAAGATGGGTATTGAGATGCTTGAAGTCTCCCCCGAACGCCTTGTAGCAAGAATGCCCGTCGAAGGAAATACCCAACCAATCGGCCTTCTTCACGGTGGCGCAAATGTTGTTCTCGCAGAATCACTAGGCTCAATTGGAACTCAACTACACGCCGGACCTGATCGCAAGATTGTTGGCGTTGATATCAATGCAACTCACCATAAGTCAGCAACAAGTGGTTATGTAACAGCCGTTGCAACACCTATTTCGCTAGGCAGAACGCTCTGTGTCTACGAGATCGTAATAACAAACGAGGCAGGTCAGCGAACTTGTACTGCTCGCATAACCTGCCTCATTCTTAATCCGTAATCTCTTAGTTAGTGAGCACCTGTTCCTAGGTATGCCTCACGAACTGCTGGATCATTCAGTAGGTCAGAAGCTGCCGCTTCCTTTGTAACGTTTCCTGTCTCGAGAATATATGCACGGTGTGCGCGTTGAAGTGCCTGCTGTGCATTCTGTTCAACGAGAAGAATTGTTACGCCCTGCTTATTGATCTCAGTGATGATGCGGAAGATATTTGCAATCATCTGTGGTGCAAGACCCATTGAAGGCTCATCGAGAAGAAGAACTTTTGGACGTGCCATCAAAGCGCGACCCATTGCAAGCATCTGCTGTTCTCCACCTGAAAGAGTTCCGCCAGCTTGTCCGACGCGCTCCTTCAGACGTGGAAACAATGTGTAAACGCGCTCTAGATCTTCATCCATCTCGTGCTTACGATCTTTGCGATTGAACTTACCCATCTCGAGGTTTTCAAGAACTGTCATACCAGGAAAGATTCCCCGCCCTTCAGGTACTTGCGAGATACCAAGATCTACACGCTTATGTGCAGGAACCTTGCTCAAATCTTCGCCATCAAATGTAACTGAACCACTTGATACGGGACGAAGACCTGAGATGGTCTTGAGAATCGTTGTCTTGCCAGCACCGTTAGCACCGATAAGAGTTACGATCTCACCTTGGTTTACAACAACCGATACGCCTTTAATCGCTTCAATCTTGCCGTAGTGAACTCGAAGGTCTTTAATCTCAAGATTCATCTGCAGGTACTCCTAGGTAAGCCTCAATTACTTGAGGGTCATTTTGTACAACTGATGGAAGATCATCTGCAATCTTCTGACCAAAGTCGAGAACTGCTACACGATCAGAGATTCCCATGATGAGAGACATGTCGTGTTCAATAAGAAGCACGGTATATCCCTTATCGCGAATCTTCTTAATCGTTTCAGCTAATGCGACCTTCTCGGCAGGGTTGAAGCCAGCAGCTGGTTCATCAAGGAGAATCAACTTAGGCTCAGTTCCTAATGCGCGGGCGATTTCCAGACGACGTTGATCTCCATATGGAAGATTCTTCGCCAATTGATCAGCTCGGTGGTCGATACCCATGAATTCAAGAAGTTCATGTGCACGTGCCTTGCTATCGTGCTCTTCGCGGCGATTGAGCGGCGTTCCAAAAAGCGCACGAACAAGACCAGTCTTCTTATGAACATCTGTGGCAGTTATAACGTTTTCTAGTGTTGTCATATCTCCAAAGAGACGGACGTTCTGAAATGTACGAGCTAAACCAGACTTAACAATGTGATGACGTTTCTTGCCTTTAAGGTTCTGGCCATCAAAGAGAATATCTCCAGAAGTCAGCGGATAAACGCCGGTAACTACGTTAAAGACTGTTGTCTTTCCTGCGCCGTTTGGACCGATAAGAGCGCAGATTTCACCCTCGTTAACATGGAAATTCACTTCGTTCAGAGCAGTTACGCCACCAAATTTGATGGTGACATTCTTGAGTTCAAGGAGTTTCTTAGACATCAGATTGTCCTCTTCTCTTCGATTTTTTCACGCTTCTTACGAGGCAATAGTCCATCTGGACGAAGGTTCATCATGATGATTAAGACGAGTCCAAATACCAACTGACGAGCATCCGAGATGAAGCGAATGCGTTCTGGTAGGTAGGCAAGAATTGAAGCACCCAGAATTACGCCCCAGATATTTCCAATTCCACCAAAAACCACACAAGCTAAAATCAAAATAGATACATCGAACTTAAACATATCCGGTGAAATAACCATGACCTTTGAAGCATACAAAACTCCAGCTGCACCACCCACAGCTGCACCAATTACAAAAGACCAGAGTTTGTATACAAGTGTATTGACACCCATAAGCGCTGCTACATCTTCGTCTTGACGAATCGCTTCCCAAGCACGACCTGGACGACGAATGGTAAACCGTCGAATCATCCAAATGACGAGCAGAATCATGATCAGAACAAGCCAGAAGAAGTTTTGAGGATGCATTAAATCGAATTTGAATCCGAAGAAGCCTGGTGGATTAGGAATTCCTGGGATGCCCTCTGTGCCGCCGGTGGACTTTAGATTTAGGGCAACTATGCGCACAATCTCGCCGAACCCCAAAGTGATGATTGCTAGGTAATCTCCACGTAAGCGAAGAGCGGGAAGACCCAACATGACTCCTGAAATCATCGCAAATCCGATTCCGAAAGGCATGATCTCCCAGGTATTCCAGCCCAGTGTGGTTGACATGATTCCCTGCGTATACGCGCCAATAGCGAAGAAGGCGACAAAACCGAGATCAAGCAAGCCAGATTTTCCTACAACTACGTTAAGTCCGAGAGCCATGAGAACGAACATCCCGATTGGATATACCAAGACATTTTGGAAGGATGTAATTGGCGTATCTAGGAACGAAGTAGGTCCCCACTGTGCGGAAAAAGGAAGAAGCGCAGCAAGTGCAATGATGACAAGTACAAAAATTGTTCTGGTTGCACGATTCCAGTTTGCCCATATAGCAGCACCTTTATCGCGCAGATTAAAGTCTCTCAATTTACTCATCATGTTCTCGTTTGCTGAACAGCTTCACCAAAGAGGCCGTTCGGTTTGACTAGGAGGACAACAACTAGGACCACGAAGACTGTAACAGCCTTCCATTGGCCACCCAAAATTGCAGAGGCAAATTGTTCGAGAACTCCGAGGGCTAGGCCCCCGTAGAAAGCTCCACGGAGATTTCCGATACCGCCAAGAATGGCCGCTGTGAAAGCAGCTATCCCCATGGTGAACCCAACCTTGAAAATCGTATTTTCATAGACAGTGGTGTACAAGAATGCTGCGACTCCAGTGGTTAGGCCACCGATGCAGAAAGTCAAGGTAATAACTCGATTAATGTTGATTCCCATTAATTTCGAGTTCTCCTCAGACATAGAGACAGCGCGAATAGATTTTCCAAGACGTGTCTTAGATACGAAGCGATCTAATATTACGAAAACAACAATAGGGATGATAATTGCAAGAACCGTATCGATTCGAATATCTGCCCCACCGACGGTTCCGAAACTCCACTTTTCGAGAACCCGGGGAGCTGCCAAAGGCCGTGAATCTGTAATTATTCGGACGCCCTCCAAAAGAAATATTGATACGCCAATCGCGGAAATCAGAGAGGCCAATCTGTTTGCGCCTCGAGCGCGAAGTCTTCGGTATGCCACTACTTCTACAAGCATGGCAACAACAGCACAAACCACCATGGAGGCAACCAGCGCAGCCAGTAGCACAAGCACTAATTTAATTCCCCGTAATTGCTCAGACTCGGTGGTAATCTTAAAAATATGAGCCTCTACATAGAGGGTCGCAAACGTTCCCAACATAAATACTTCTGAATTTGCAAAATTAATGAGTCTTAAAACGCCGTAAACCATGGTGTAACCCAGGGCGACCAGAGAATAAATGAGTCCTAGCGCAACGCCTTGAAAAGCCAGAGACCAGAACTGGCTTCCAATTACTGAAAAATTCATGTTAACCAATCTCAAAACTATCAGATGTTATAAACGTGACCACCACCCGGAAAAACCAGGCAGTGGTCACGCCTACTGCTATATAACTATAGATCTAACTGCAAATTGCTGATTAAGCAACCTTGTCGTAAAGGGTTTCACCATTCTTGACAATGTATCCACCAACAGCTGACGCTGTTGTTGGATCGCCGTATCGATCGAACTTGAACTTATTTCCACCAGCATCAGTAAATGTGCCGTTATTTACGCACTTCTGAATAGATGAACGTGTTACAGACCCACCCTTGATGCACTGGATGAATACATTTGCTGCTGTCCAGGCTGTTCCTGAATAAAGTCCAGGAACCTTTACACCTGTTACCTTTGTGAAATCAGCGAGCTCGGCCTTGGTGAGCAATGTCTGGAAAGGAACATCTGCTGCAGTCATCTTGACGCCCTCAGCAATTGCTTTTCCTCCAGCAAGATCTACGAAACCAGAAGTCTGGATTCCATCGCCACCTGCGAATACACCCTTGTAACCACCGTCGCGTAGTGCCTTAACGAGTGGTCCAGCTGTGAAGTCATAGCCACCGAAGAGAACAATGTTCGCTCCAGAAGACTTTACCTTTGCAACAGTTGATGTGAAGTCTTTGGTGTCATCTGGGAATGATTCTGTTCCCACGATTGTTCCAAGCTTCTTTGCTGTAGGTGTTGCGTTCTCCTTAATGAGTGGCTGACCGTAAGTAGATTGATCATCAATCATGTAGTACTTAGGTGAAGAAACACCTTCAGCTGCGTAGCGAGCTAGAGCTGGGCCCTGGAATGCGTCGTTAGCAACGACGCGGTGGAAAACTGGGAATCCGTTTGACTTTGACTTACGGTTTGTAAGGTCAACAGCTGAAGCTGATGGAGCGACCATTGTAAGTCCCGCAGCCTTGTATGCAGGGAATGAGTTACGAGCTTCACCAGAACATGCTGTTCCGATTACGCCGATAACCTTCTTATCTGCAGCAACACCTGGTGCCACGTTTGCAGCAACTGTTGGGTCGCACTGTGAATCAGCCTTTACGAGTTCAACCTTAACCTTTGGGTTTGTGCGGTTGTACTGGTCAATAGCCCAGATTGCACCTGGAATTTGATCCTGACCAAGGTATGCAGCGCCACCTGTTAGTGGGCCCATGTATGCAAGCTTTACTGTCTTTGTTGCTGCGTTCGCTGGAGCCGTTGCAACTGCACCAAGTGCAAGTGTTGCAGCAGCGGCAATTGCGAAGCCGCTTACGATCTTCTTGTTCATGTATTGCCTTCCTGTTTTGTCTTTCATGTGTCCCGGGACAGGGAAGCAGTAAGGGTAATGCTCAACCCATGCTTGAGACAAGGCGGAAAGGCGGATTTCTCCGCATATATGGTTACTTTCTGATTACAAAAACCGGTGAAATGTCCCTATTTATCGAGGGCGGCCTCGGGCGAGATAACGGCCTGGGCGACCTCTTTCATGGTCAGGCGACGGTCCATAGCAGCCCTTTGAATCCATGAAAAGGCTTCCGGTTCTGAGAGATTGAGGGCCTTCATCAGGATGCCCTTAGCCCTATCGATAATTTTTCGGGTCTCAAGTCGTTCGTGGAGGTCAGCTACTTCATCGGCAAGTGATCGCATCTGAGTATAGCGGCTAATAGCAATTTCAATTGCAGGAATAAGGTCGCCGATCGTGAATGGCTTTACGACGTAGGCCATAACGCCGGCATCGCGGGCGCGTTCCACAAGTTCGCGTTGGCTAAAGGCGGTGAGCATTAACACGGGTGCAATCGAAATGATTTTCTCAGCTGCTGAAATTCCATCAAGGACGGGCATCTTCACATCAAGGATTGCTAGATCAGGGTTATGTTCTGTTGCTAGTGCAATCGCTTCTTCACCATTAGTTGCTTGAGCTACAACTTCATAGCCCGCTTCTTGCAACATCTCAACTAAGTCCATGCGAATGAGAGCTTCGTCTTCGGCGACAAGAATTCTTATCGCAGACTTTTCTTTCGCTTCATTGCTCATGTGCCTCGAGTCGGATTCGAACCGACACTATGCAGTGTTTGAGACTGCCCTCTCTACCGTTGGAGTACCGAGGCGTACTCCCCTATCGTATTAGAGAATTGAGAGTTATTAGAAATTACGGTCTAGCGGTAAGCAGCGACTACGCCGTTAACGGCATCGCCCACCACGTGTACACGCATCGCATTGGTTGAGCCAGGAATTCC
>JBIICC010000043.1:0-6751 GCA_044239085.1 Candidatus Planktophila sp. | reverse complement strand
GATTGGCTTTAAGGAAACGTTTGCATCGCAGCGTAGTGAGCCTTGCTCCATCTTTACATCAGAGACTTTAAGTCCGCGCAAAATATCGCGGAGTTCTGCAACGTAAGCCTTTGCAACTTCTGGCGCATATTTGCCAGTGCCCGGAACAATCTTGGTCACGATTTCAACGAGAGGAATTCCTGCACGGTTGTAATCAAGCAACGAGTAATCAGCGCCATGGATTCGACCGGTAGCCCCACCTACGTGAAGTGATTTTCCAGTGTCTTCTTCCATATGAACGCGCTCGACCTCAATGCGGAACTGCTTGGGACCTTCTTCAGTCTCGATTTCTACATCAACGAAACCATCGAAGCAGATTGGCTCGTCATACTGTGAAATCTGGAAGTTCTTTGGCATATCGGGATAGAAGTAATTCTTGCGAGCAAAGCGGCTATATGGCGCAATCTTGCAGTTCAGCGCAAGGCCAATCAAAATCGTAGATTCGATTGCTTTCTCGTTAACTACAGGAAGTGCTCCGGGGAGTGCGAGACAGACAGGACATGTCTGAGTATTTGGTTCTGCACCAAACTCGGTCGCGCAAGAACAGAACATCTTGCTATGGGTATTGAGTTCTACGTGAACCTCAAGACCCAGTACTGGATCCCACTTTGCAATTACTTCTTCATATGTTGGAAGTGCCATTAGCGGACTCCCCCCAACGTAGGTGCCTTACTTAAAATTGGTGCGCCCCACTTTGAAAGAAGTGCTGCCTCTAACGCAGCGCCTGCTTGGTAGAGGCGCTGATCCTGCATTGCAGGTGCCATGATTTGGAAACCAACTGGCAAGCCATCTTCCTCGGCAAGACCTGCAGGAAGTGACATTCCGCAGATACCTGCAAGGTTTACAGGAATTGTTGCAACATCACCTAAGTACATCGCCATTGGGTCATCGACCTTCTCGCCAATCTTGTAAGCAGTTGTTGGCGCAGTTGGAGAGACCAGTACATCTGCCTGTGCAAATGCCTTGGCATAATCTTGAATAATCAAGGTGCGAATCTTCTGCGCCGAACCATAATACGCATCGTAATAGCCTGATGAAAGTGCGTAAGTACCAAGGATGATGCGGCGCTTTACCTCGCGGCCAAAACCAGCATCACGCGTTGCGCTCATAACCGCTTCAGCAGAAGCGCCCTCTGTATCACCGGTACGTAATCCATAACGCATCGCATCAAAACGTGCGAGGTTCGATGAACACTCTGAAGGAGCAATTAAATAATAAGCAGCGAGAGCGTATTCAAAGCTTGGGCAATCAACTTCAACAATTTCAGCGCCAAGAGATGCAAGTACTTGCAGAGATTCATCAAAGCGCGCCTGAACGCCCTTCTGATAACCCTCACCTTGCAACTGCTTAATGACACCAATCTTCATTCCCTTAACATCGCCGCTCTTTGCAGCTGCGACTACAGCAGGCACCGGAGCGCTGATACTTGTTGCATCTTTTACATCGTGACCTGCCATGACTTCATGCAGTAGCGCTGTATCTAAAACTGTGCGACCGAAAGGTCCTGCTTGATCAAGGCTTGATGAGTATGCAATCAACCCATAGCGAGAGACAGCGCCATATGTGGGGCGAACTCCAACGATTCCAGTCAAAGCTGCAGGCTGGCGAATTGATCCACCAGTATCTGAACCGATGGCAAGTGGTGCTTCAAGCGCTGAGACTGCTGCAGCTGATCCACCTGAAGAACCACCTGGCGTGCGAGTTAAATCCCACGGATTAAATGTTGGACCGTAACCGGAGTTCTCTGTCGATGAACCCATCGCGAACTCATCCATATTGGTCTTGCCCATGATGACAACACCAGCATCTTTTAGTTTCGAGACAACAGTTGAGTCATACGGTGGGCGCCATCCCTGCAGAATCTTTGAACCTGCAGTTGTTGGAACGCCTTTCTGTGCAAGGACATCTTTAAGTGCAAGTGGAATACCTGCGATAGGAGAAAGTTTCTCTCCCTTTGCACGGCGTGCATCTACATCTTTTGCCTGTGCGAGTGCGCCTTCAGAATCGACATGTAAGAAAGCTTTTACTTGACCGTCAACTTCAGCAACGCGATCTAAATGCGCCTGGGTAAGTTCGACAGATGTTGTTTCGCCTTTTGCAAGTGCTTCTGCCATCTGTGCGGCAGTCTTATTGATCATTCTGCTTCACCCAAGATTTGTGGAACACGGAAACGAGATTCTTCCTTCGCTGGTGCGCCAGATAGAGCATCTTCTGGAGAGAGACTTGGTAGAACTACATCTGGACGCGCTACATTTTCGAGTGGCTGCGGATGAGATGTTGCCTTAACGCCAGATAAATCCATCTCTTGAACGCGTGCTACAGCATCGAGAATCATGCCAAATTGTGAAGAGAGTTCAACGAGTTCTGACTCAGTCATTTCGATACGGGCTAAGCCTGCAAGCTTTGCGACTTCATCGCGGGAGAGGCTGCTCATGTGGTGAGTCTATAAAGTTTCGGTCAAATATCCGAATCAGATGCGAATTTGGCCGTTGCCGGTAACAATCCAGGTAGTTGTAGTCATCGCCTCTAACCCCATAGGACCACGGGCATGCAACTTCTGATTTGAGATTCCGATCTCTGCGCCAAATCCCATCTGCTCTCCATCGGTAAATCGTGTTGATGTATTGACCATAACGGCGGCGCAATCAGAGAGTGCGATAAATCGAGAAGCGTTCTCTTTATTCTCAGTCACGATTGCCTCTGTGTGCTTTGTGCCAAAACGAGCGATGTGATCTATTGCTGCATCGAGCGAATCAACGACTCCAACATTCATCTCTAGTACGCCGTACTCGGTAGACCAGTTCTCTTCAGTTGCCACAGTTGATTGAATATTGAATTTCTCGGCAACCTTCTGCGCTGTTGCATCTGCATGAAGAATGACACCAGCTTCAGAGAGCGCCTTAAGTGCCATCGGTAGGAATGTTGGAGCAATCGCCTTATGCACAAGAAGCGTCTCTGCTGCATTACAGACACTTGGTCGGTGGGTCTTTGAGTTAATAAGAATTGGAAGAGCTTTCTCAATGTCAGCAAATTCATCGACATACACGTGGCACACACCTGCACCAGTTTCAATTGTTGGAACCGTGGCTTCATCGACAACCATGCGAATGAGTGCGGCACTGCCGCGGGGAATCACTAAATCCACTTTGCCTCGAGCAGTCAGGAGCGCCTTTGTTGTTGCTCTATCTTCTGAAGGAACAAGCTGGATTACATCGGGTGAAATCTTCGTTGAAGCTAGTGCATCTCTCATGACGTTAACGAGAATCTCATTGCTATTGCGAGCGGTAGATGAACCGCGCAACATCGCCGCATTTCCAGACATAAGGAGAATGACGGCTGCATCAACGGTCACATTGGGACGAGCTTCATAAACCATTCCGATAACGCCAAAAGGAACGGAGATTTGTTTAAGTTCTAAACCATTGGGAAGGGTTGATTGGCGCAAAGTATTGCCAAGTGGATCTGGAAGAGCGGCAACTTGTCGCGCTCCCCCAGCAATCGATGCAATTCGTTCTGGCGTAAGAAGTAAACGATCCTGCATCTGTGGATGCATTTGTTCTTTGCGGGCGCTGGCCATGTCGAGCTCGTTTGCTGCAATAATCTCTGCGCTTCGAGATTCGATTGCTTGAGCGATTGACTCAAGAGCTGCCTTACGTTCTGTACCAGTGGCTACCGAAAGTGTGCGCGAAGCAGCACGAGCCTTATCTGCTAGCGCTGAAACAATCTCTACCGCTGTCATAGGAGTACTAAATCATCTCTATGAACCAGCTCGCGCTCATATTCAGCGCCAAGGGATGCTGCAAGTTCTTTAGTAGATCGACCGAGCATCTGAGGAATCTCGGTTGAATCAAAGGCGACCAGACCACGTGCGATTACCTTCCCTGCCTTTGAGGAAAGTTCTACGGTATCGCCTGAAATAAATGTTCCTTCAACTGCTGTAACTCCTGCAGGCAGAAGTGATGTTCCTCGTTCGAGAATTGCGGTAACTGCGCCATCGTCGAGAATCAAACGCCCTTGAGGTGTTGATGCATGTGCCAGCCAGAGTAAACGTGAATTCGCCTTAGAGTTTTGTGCCTCAAAGAAAGTACCTAAATCAGCACCGTTAATTGCTTCTTGAGATTCCGCGAGAGAGGTAAGGAGCATAGGAATTCCAGCGCTGGTTGCAATACGCGCTGCCTCAACCTTAGTAACCATTCCGCCGCTGCCGACGCCAGAAGAGCCTGCACCGCCAAGAACAATTGATTCGATTTCAGACATTGAAGCTACATTGCGAATTGGATTTGCACCAGCCTGTGTTGGTGGTGCGTCATAGAGCGCATCGATATCAGACACTAGGACAAGTAAATCTGCATTTACAAGAAGTGCTACGAGGGCCGCTAAGCGATCATTATCTCCGAAGCGAATCTCTTGTGTTCCGACAGTGTCATTTTCGTTAATGATTGGAACGACGCCGAGTGAGAGAAGCTTCGTCAAGGTCTGCTGAGCATTCTGATAGTGAGAGCGGCGGACAATATCTTGAGTGGTAAGTAAGACTTGAGAAGAAATAACGCTATGAGCTGAGAACTTCTCGTTATAGCGAGCAATCAATAAGCCTTGTCCAACTGATGCGGCAGCTTGTTGTGTAGCTAAATCCTTAGGACGAGTTGTGAGCCCTAGTGGCGATAGGCCTGCTGCAATTGCACCTGATGAAACGAGGATTACTTCAGAACCGCGCTCTTTAAGTTGGCAAGCGAGGCTAACTATCTTCTCTACTGCTTGAGGATCTAGCTGGGAACCTGCAGAACCTGTGAGCGAAGATGAACCAATCTTGATAACTATGCGCTTGGCGCTCTGTAATGCGGTGCGGCTCATTTCTTATTGCTTTCTTCTTCACTCTCTGCGAGCTCATCGAGAGATAATTTAATTTCAGGGTTAGTTGGCTCTGCAACGTTGTACTCCCACTGACGTGCAATTTCCTCATCAGAGAGTTTGTCTTCCTCGCGTTCGACTGCCTGCCATGCGCCTTCAAGGCGTGAATCTTCACCGCGGCGATGCAAGAATCCCGCTAACTGTTCCGCGCCCGCTTCGATAGTTGGCTCCCATTCGAAGACAACTTCATTGTCGCCAGAACCAATACGTACTTCAGAACCAGCAACTGCGCCCTTCTTAAAGAGCTCCTTCTCAACGCCAAGTTGAGCAAGGCGATCTGCAAGGTAGCCGATTGCTTCTGCATTCTTAAAGTTTGTCTGGCGTACCCATCGAACAACTTTCTGTCCGCGTACGCTAAATGAACCATCGCCATTGAGTTGAACAGAGAATCCAGAATCATCGACGGCGACAGGGCGCAAGATAATTCTGGTGCGCTCTTCCTTTGCAGCCTCTGCACGTTCGCGTTGAACAAGTCGCGCCATTGCATACAAGAGCTCTTGCAGGCCTTCACGGCTTGCAGCAGAAACTTTATAGACCTCGTAGCCGCGCTCCTTGAGCTGCTCTTCAACCATATCTGCCATAGCTTTTCCATCAGGCAAATCAATTTTATTGAGAGCAACGATGCGTACTCGATCTTCGAGTCCACCATAGAGCGCTAACTCATTTTCGATTGCATCTAGGTCATCTATTGGGTTGCGATCGGTCTCAAGAGTTCCGCAATCAAGTACATGCACTAGTGCAACGCAACGTTCTACGTGGCGAAGGAATTGAAGTCCAAGTCCTTTGCCTTGTGATGCACCTGGAATAAGTCCTGGAACATCTGCGACGGTAAAGCGAGTTTCGCCTGCCTGGACTACACCCAGGTTTGGAACGAGTGTTGTAAATGGATAGTCGGCAATCTTTGGGCGTGCAGCAGAAACAGCGGCGATAAGTGAAGATTTACCTGCACTTGGGAAGCCCACGAGTGCGATATCTGCAACAGATTTAAGTTCGAGAGTTAGCTTGCGTTCTTCTCCTGGCTCACCAAGGAGAGCAAATCCTGGTGCACGTCGCTTTGATGATGAGAGAGCTAAATTTCCAAGTCCACCATGGCCACCGCGAGCTGCAAGAAATGTTGTTCCGATTCCAACTAAGTCGGCAATCTCTTCGCCATTTTCGTCGTAGATAACAGTTCCATTTGGTACAGGGAGGATGAGATCCTCACCAGAGACGCCATCTTTGCGATCGCCATAACCTTGATGACCAGATGTTGCTTTGCGATGTGGAGAGTGATGAAAATCAAGAAGTGTTGTTACGGATGAATCAACGACAAGGATGATGTCGCCACCGCGACCACCGTTACCGCCATCTGGACCACCAAGTGGTTTGAATTTTTCGCGCTTTACAGAGACGCAGCCATCGCCACCTTTTCCGGCAGAGGCGAAGAGAGTGACGCTATCGATAAACGATGTCATTTATATCCACTCCCCTTCTGTTGATGGCTATTTACTAAAATAAAAAAGCGGACCGCTGTAAATGCGGCCCGCTCCTTTAAGAGAAACCTAAATTAAACTGCAGGGACTACATTCACTACGCGACGACCGCGAGCGCGACCGAATTCAACTGCACCAGCTGCGAGAGCAAATAGTGTGTCGTCCTTACCGCGTCCTACGTTCTTGCCTGGGTGGAAGTGTGTTCCACGCTGACGAACGAGAATTTCTCCTGCATTAACTTCTTGGCCACCGAAACGCTTAATACCGAGGTACTGTGGGTTTGAATCGCGACCGTTACGTGTTGAGGAAACACCCTTCTTACTTGCCATTTA
>JBIICC010000042.1:0-6828 GCA_044239085.1 Candidatus Planktophila sp. | reverse complement strand
ACGTAATGCCACCGAGTCAAAGCTTGAGGCGATGAAGTTGACCTCAGGATCACGTGATGGCGCGGCTGCTCTCATCCGCGATTCTCACGGAGTAGAAATTCTCGGAAGTATCGCTTCACTCATTGAGATTGATAATGGGTGGGAAGCTGCAACTGCTGCTGCACTTGGTTCACTTGCCGATGCAGTTGTAGTGAAAGATCTCTCCTCGGCTGTCAGCGCACTCACAACTCTGCGCCGCGAGAATCTAGGACAGGCAGATGTCCTTGTCTATGAACCTGGGCAGCAGAATCAAGCCCAAACGCCAAGTGGTTTAAAGACTCTCCTTGACTACGTACGTTCACGTGAGATTTCAGAACTACTGGCATCCCTGCTCTCTACAACAGTCGTTGCAGAGAATGCAAATGAAGCTGAGGCGATACTGCGCCAGCACCGAGGAGTCACTGTTGTTACACGTGATGGCGATGTCATCACTTCACATCGCGCACGTGGTGGATCTGCATCCTCAGCATCCCTGATTGAAATTCAGGCACTTGTCGCTGATCTTGCAAAGAAGTTGGAAGAGCTCAATCACACCTGCGATCGACTTAAATTTGAGATTGCAACAGCGACAACCGATGTCGATTCAAAGCAGAGCGCTTTTGATATATCTCTTGCCAAGCTCAATGAATCAGATGCTCGAATTGCAGCGTTCACAGAACAGCTCGCAGTTTCCGGCCAAAACATTAAATCTGCTACTGCAGAGGTAGAGAGACTTACAGTTGCAATTAATGAAGCTACCGCTGCAAAAGATCGCGATGAGAATGAACTCTCAATTGCGCGTAATCAGATGCAACACCACGGAGATATTGCAGAACCAGACCATTCTCGTGCAGAGTCAATTCGAAATACAGTTTCGCAAGCGCGAACGACTGAAGTTGAAGCTCGCCTAGCAGTTCGCACTTCAGAAGAGCGAGTCGCCTCAGTCGCAGCACGCGCCCAGGCTTTAGAGGAATCTGCGCAAGCCGAACGTGAAGCATCAGATCGCGCTGTATCTCGACGTGGGGCACGTGCACGTGGTGCTGTGGTTTCGCAAGCCATTGCAGAAGCAGCCTATGAAGCCCTGATTCATATTGAACGATCAATCGCTAAAGCGCAGTCAGAACGTTCACGTCTTGAGGGCAATAGATCAGATCGTGAAGGCGAAACCCTGACAGTTCGCGCAAGAAATCGCGAACTCACCTCAGAACTAGATCAACTGACATCTAGCGTGCATCGTGATGAGATTGCTAGAGCCGAACAACGTATGAGAGTCGAAGCCCTTCAGACCAAAGCAGTTGAGGAACTCGGCATCGATATTCCAACTCTTATCTCTGAATACGGTCCAGATAAAGATGTTCCAACATTTATTGAGACAGAGTCTGGTGAGATTGTTGCAACTGAACTCATTCCATATCGCCGAGATCAGCAAGAGAAGCGTTTGGCTGCAACAGAGCGCTCACTAACGCTTCTCGGCAAGATCAATCCGTTGGCTCTTGAAGAGTACAACGCTCTCGAAGAGCGCCTAAAGTTCTTGGCAGAGCAGCTTGAAGATTTAAAGAACACGAAGCAAGATCTTCTAGATATCATCAAGGAAGTCGATGATCGCGTTCAAGAGATCTTTATGCAAGCCTATGAAGAGGTAGCAGAGCACTTCAAAGATATCTTCTCCCGACTTTTCCCAGGTGGAGATGGTCGCTTATTCCTTAGCAATCCAGATGATCTTCTCAATACAGGCGTTGATGTTGAGGCGCGTCCACCTGGAAAGCGCGTAAAGCGTTTATCACTCCTTTCAGGTGGAGAGAAGTCACTCACTGCTGTTGCAATGCTTGTAGCAATCTTCAAATCTCGGCCAAGTCCGTTCTATGTGCTCGATGAAGTTGAAGCAGCGCTGGATGATGTAAACCTTGGACGTCTATTAACAATCTTTGAAGAGCTCCGTGAGAGCTCGCAACTAATTATCATCACTCACCAAAAGCGGACCATGGAGATTGCCGATGCGCTCTATGGTGTAACTATGCGCGGAGATGGCGTTACAGAAGTAATATCGCAACGTTTGCGTGAATCTGAAACAGCTTCGTAAAAACCTTTAACCGCTCATGGGTCTATTCAATCGTTTACTCTCAAAGGTTCGAGGTGTATCGACTGCATCACCACTTGAGTGGGCAGAGATTGAGACAGAGCTCCTTGCCTCAGATTTAGGTCCGACTCTTGTTGGAGAGATCCTTGAAGCTGCGAAGAAAATCCGCGGAGACGATTCTGAGAGCGCCATCAAAGAGATTCTCACATCTAAACTTTCTAGTAAGGATAGAAATTTAGCAAAAGGTGCGGATCTTCAAGTAATTCTTATTGTTGGGGTTAACGGCACGGGCAAGACAACTTCCGTTGCAAAGTTGGCAAATAAATTATCGGGAGAAAAACTCTCAGTCGTATTGGGCGCTGCAGATACATTTCGAGCGGCGGCTGTCGAACAGTTATCGACATGGGGTAAGCGCATTGGAGTTGAGACTATTCATGGCGCAGCTGGATCAGAGCCTGCTTCAGTTGCATTTGATAGCGCAAAGAGAGCGCTCGAACTCAATGCGCAATATCTCTTAATTGATACCGCAGGAAGATTGCATAATAAGAGCGATTTGATGGCAGAGCTCGGC
Source organism: Candidatus Planktophila sp. (assembly GCA_044239085.1). Taxonomy (GTDB): domain Bacteria; phylum Actinomycetota; class Actinomycetes; order Nanopelagicales; family Nanopelagicaceae; genus Planktophila. Next base: position 4,162 of record JBIICC010000042.1, on the reverse strand, counting down.
AAGGTAAAGCGAGTTATTGAGAAAGTTGCAGCCGTCGGTGAAGTTCTTTTGGTTATTGATGGAACTACTGGCCAGAATGGTCTTGCGCAGGCGAAGATTTTTAGTGAGGCAGTGGAGGTCACTGGATTGATCATCACCAAGCTTGATGGATCTGCTCGTGGAGGGGTCGCCCTTGCAATTGAGAGCGCTCTGGATATCCCCATTAAATTTGTCGGCACTGGTGAAGCTCTCGCTGATTTCGCCGCATTTGATGCTGACTTATACATTGATGGGTTGCTTGCGTAACCCACTTGTAACAAAGGGCGCCTTTTTGTGACCCCGTTTTAACCTACAAATCCATCAGATGTAACTCGACAAGGCCATCTTTACCCCATCTCAATGACGAGGAACCCTCATCTCGAATGGAATGTGATTATGGAACAAGTAGCGTTAAATGGTGGTGATACCGCCTGGATGTTGGCAAGTACTGCATTAGTACTTCTTATGACTCCAGGTCTGGCATTCTTCTACGGCGGAATGGTTCGCATAAAGAGTGTGCTCAACATGATGATGATGTCGATGGTGACAATCGGAATCGTAAGCATTCTCTGGGTTATCTACGGATTTGAATTAGCATTTGGATACTCTTCTGATTCACCTTGGTATGGCGGAATCGGATTTAGTGGATTCGGTGGAATGGTTGATCAGCTCACCAATAACGGTGGTATCTATCCAATTCCAGTTCTCGTCTTTGCGACTTTTCAGTTGATGTTTGCAATCATCACTCCTGCACTTATCTCTGGTGCGATTGCTGATCGTGCAAAGTTCACTTCATGGGCGATATTCGTCGCTATCTGGTCAACAATTGTCTACTTCCCAGTTGCACACTGGGTATTCGCATTCGGAAATAAGGTTGGCGATGTCGTAACAAGCACTGGCTATCTTGCAGGTAAAGGTGTCCAAGATTTCGCAGGTGGCACAGCGGTACATATCAATGCTGGTGCTGCGGGCCTTGCCCTTGCAATCGTTCTAGGTAGGCGTATTGATTGGCGAAAAGAGTCCATGCGCCCTCACTCTCTACCTTTGGTAATGCTCGGTGCAGGACTTCTCTGGTTCGGATGGTTTGGATTTAACGCTGGATCTTCACTTGCAGCAAATGGCATTGCAGGTCTTGCGCTCATGAATACTCAAGTTGCAACTGCTGGAGCCGTTATGGGCTGGTTACTTGTTGAGAAGATTCGCAATGGTCACGCAACATCACTTGGTGCCGCATCGGGTGTCGTTGCAGGACTTGTTGCCATTACGCCAGCATGTGCATTTGTAGCTCCTTGGGCTGCAGTAGTAATCGGATTTATCTCTGGAATTCTCTGCTCGCTCGCTGTAAGCATCAAATACAAGTTTGGATTCGATGACTCACTCGATGTAGTTGGCGTTCACCTTGTCGGTGGAATCTGGGGCTCACTCTCAATCGGCTTCTTCGGTACAAGCGTTGTCAATAGCATCGGTCTTGATGGAATTCTCTACGGAGGAGGGTCGGATCTACTGATGAAGCAAGCCTTAGGCGTTGGTCTAGTCGCTGCCTACTCATTCATTGTTACTCTGATCATTGGATTTGCAATCGAAAAAACAATTGGCTTCCGTGTCCAGCGCGAAGTTGAAATTGAAGGCATCGACCTCAAGGAACATGCTGAAACTGCTTATGAACTAGCTGGCTCATCCCGTGGAGGTGCATCACTATGAAGTTGATAACTGCAATTCTTAAGCCATTTAAACTAGATGAAGTAAAGGAAGCTCTTAAGGCAGCAGGCATCAATGGAATGACTGTCTCTGAAGCAAGCGGGTTTGGTCGTCAAGGTGGACATACAGAGGTTTATCGTGGCGCCGAATACACCGTAAATCTCGTTCCAAAGATTCGACTTGAAGTCCTCGTTGATGATCATGATGCAGCATCCGTCGTGGATGTCATCGTCAAAGCGGCATCGACAGGTTCAATCGGAGATGGAAAGGTTTGGGTTACTCCAGTAGAACAGGTTGTACGAGTTCGAACAGGAGAGCGTGGACTTGACGCAATTTAGAACCCGGCAGTCGGGCTAAGGTCATGGCATCTTGAGCGGGCTCTGCTCTGAAGTAGAGTTCGCTCATTATGTTAGAGAACCTCTCATCGAAATTTTCCAACGCATTTAACTCCCTGCGTGCTCGTGGAAAGATTTCTGAGAAGGATGTCGAGCAGACAATCTCCGAGATTCGCACTGCCCTACTCGAAGCAGATGCGGCGCTTGATGTTGTAAATTCATTTACAAGTGCGGTGCAAGAGAAGGCGTTTGATTTACTTCCTACCCTTCAAGCTGGAAGCAACCAAGCGCAGGCAATATTTGATGTTGTTAATTCAGAGCTCACAGCAATTCTTGGCGGTGGGGCGCGACGAGTTCGCTTTGCTAAGAACCCACCAACTGTCATCATGCTCGCAGGTTTACAGGGTGCGGGTAAGACAACTCTTGCTGCAAAACTTGCAAAGTTCTATAAAGATTTAGGCGAAACTCCATTACTGGTTGCATCTGATCTGCAGCGACCAAATGCAGTCAACCAACTCCAGGTGGTAGGCGAATCTGTTGGAGTGCCTGTCTTTGCACCTGAACCTGGTAATGGAGTTGGCAATCCGGTAAAGGTTGCACGTGATGGAGTTGCCTTCGCAAAGAGCAAACTACACAGTCTTGTCATTGTTGATACAGCCGGACGACTTGGTGTCGATCAAGAGTTGATGCAGGAAGCGATATCTATTCGCAATGAGATCAATCCCAATGAGATTCTCTTTGTAGTCGATGCGATGATTGGCCAAGATGCGGTTCGAACTGCGCAAGCTTTCCAAGATGGCGTTGGATTTGATGGAGTAGTCCTTACAAAGCTCGACGGCGATGCTCGTGGTGGCGCAGCCCTATCGATTGCATCGATGACCGGCAAACCAATTATGTTTGCATCTACCGGCGAGAAAATTAGTGATTTTGACATTTTCTACCCAGAGCGAATGGCATCAAGAATTCTCGGCCTCGGAGATGTTGCAACTCTTGCTGAGCAAGCTAAGAAAGCCTTTGATGGAGACTCTGCTAAGAAGCTTGAAGATAAATTTATCGCTGGCGAAGATTTCACCCTCGATGATTTCTTGGAACAGCTAGAGGCGATGTCCAAGATGGGCTCTATGGGTAAATTGCTTGGCATGTTGCCGGGCGCTGGCCAGATGAAGAAACAAATTGAGAATTTTGATGAATCAGAGATCACGCGCACCAAAGCAATTGTGCAGTCAATGACGCCACTCGAACGACGCGATCTCAAAGTGCTTAATGGTTCACGACGTGCACGCATCGCAACTGGTTCAGGAAGAAAAGTCTCTGATGTAAATGCTCTTGTTGATAAATTCACTGCGGCACAGAAGATGATGAAGCAGGTACGCAACGGGGGAGCCATGCCCGGAATGCCCGGCATGGGTATGCCACCTATGGGAGGCGCCCCAAAGAAGGTGCAGCCGCCACAGAAGAAGAAGTCGAAATCAGGAAACCCGGCAAAACGAGCGCTCGAGGAGAGCTAGCAAAGGCTCGATTTCTTAATTTTGAGCGTAACTGGCAAGATTAGCCACCTGTTACAGGGCCCTCTACCCCGGTAACAATCCAATCCACAGTTGGAGTTCGGTCGCTACGCACCCCGCTGTAGCAATCGAAATACGACACACTTTTTAGGAGCACTACTTCTTTGGCTACAAAAATTCGCTTAATGCGCATGGGAAAAATCCGCACACCTTATTTCCGTATTGTTGTAACAGATTCTCGTAAAGCACGTAACGGTCTCTCAATTGAAGAGATTGGTCGCTACGTTCCAGGACAAGAGCCATCATTGATCGAAGTTAATTCAGAGCGCGCTCTGTACTGGCTTGGCGTTGGTGCTCAACCATCAGAGGCAGTAGAGGCGCTTCTGAAGGTGACTGGCGATTGGCAGAAGCACAAGGGTCTTCCAGGAACTGAAGGAACACTTCGCGTCGCAGCTCCAAAGCCTCCAAAGAGCGTTGCGTATGAGGCAGCTGTTAAGGCTGCAGCTGCAGAACCTGCAGAAGGTGCAACAACTTTGAAGAAGAAGGCGCAAGAGAAGCTTGCTGCAAAGGCTGCTCCGGCTGTTGTTGTTGAAGAGGTGTCCGAGC